>JAODMR010000139.1 GCA_025465475.1 Micrococcaceae bacterium | reverse complement strand
TACCGCCGCTACGTGTCCCGCTTCGACCGGACCTATCGCGCTCACGATGTCAGCCAGCTTGCCCTCCGGCTGCCAATGGTCGTGTTCCTCTCCATCTACTACCCCGCCCGCCTCGTGCGTGCACTGTTCATGGCGACGGCGCAAGCGGTCCCACCAGGAAAGCCAGGGTCAGGGCCACGCAACTACGGCAATTCTTAAACATTTGTTATTGGCGGGGATTAGAGACTCAACCCTGGCACGACCGTGCGGGCAAGCAAGGAACACGGCGCGGCTGTCACTCAACCGGCTAAAAGCAGCAGGTCTCCCAGGGGTCAGCACCATATGTCAGCAGGGTGCCCACTGCTAGCTGCAGTAACCCGCGCGGGGCCGAGAGGTTTGACCACTGCACATCGAGGCGGCCAAACCTCACGCGACGCCCGACCTGCACCTCGGATGCGGGACATCGGCCCCTGCACAAAGCGCTGGCCAAGGAAGCCCGTCTAAGCGGCAGGCCCGGTTTGACTCCCGACGCAACAGAAAGGGCTCTGGTTTCCCTTTGCTTGGGCTTCTGATGCTCCACGTCGTCTGACATGACAGACATGATGCAGCCATGACGAACACTCCCCAGGTACTTCGTGATTGGGCTAAAGGCAGTCTGACGTGCGAGGCCGGCACTGAGCTCCTTATCCGCGGTTTCAACGGCAGGTTCATCCAGCCTGAGTGGCCCTGGATGCACACCGATGAGGAGGGAAGGACGTGGATCGAGTTTGAGGCCGTTCCGGAACACATCGACGGCCTATCCGAAGGAGAGAAACGGTTCCTGAGGATCGCAGCATCCTTGGGTGGTGAGGAGCCGGTAGCCCTCTCAGATGTCGTGCCGGAGCTGGACCGAGCCATCCTGGATCTTGTACTGGCCGCTCTCGCCCACGCTGCAGGTTCCCACCAGGACTCAGAGATGTTCGAGCAGCCCGAAGGTGTCCTGTCGTTCAAGCCGGTCGCCACGCTGCATCCGTGGCCAAAAGAGGCGCCGGCGCAGCCGTAACTGACTGCGGCCAGAACTAGAGAATGTGCGATGACACAGATTGACGCGGCGGATGAGGAAGCCGCTGCCAGCTTAGAAGTTTCTGCAGGACATCATCTAACTCGCGGCACAACGACGGCGTCCGGAGGCCGTGCTGGTCCCGGCGGCAGGGTCGATGGTGGTCAGGGCTTCCATGACAGCAAGAAGCTGCGCTTTCGCTTGGTTCGAAACTCCGCGCGGACGCGTTGGACTCCCTGACACTCACGATCGCGCTAGTCCGGCATGAGGAGCTTTCGTCTCGCATTTCATGGGGAGTGAGTCGCTGATAGTGTCTACGCTTGTGCGCACATTACGGCGCGCCGGGGCCCATGAAGGAACCGGATGTGCCGTATGCATCCGGATGGGCCCGGTTCAGCTGCGTTGGCCGCGTGTGAGGATTCCTCCTGGGACCGGGACCCTTCCCCAGCCGCCCCGGCGCAGTCCTGGACCGTCTCCAGGGCACCGGCGCGGAGCCGTAGCATTGGTTCGAGAGGATCGCCGATCCCGGGAGCGAGCATTGCAAAAAGCCACGTCCTCGATGACTCAGTCCGCAGGCTTTTCGGTTACTTACGTTCAAAAGCGCTGGTGAGTATCGTGACCTGCGGAATGCGCAGCTTCTTCTAGACCTTATATCTGGCAAGGCCAGATGGTCCCGTGGGCGGCTTGGCTGCCTGCGTCCAGGACTCCGTTCGTTAGATCGTCCTCCGTGCCACCCTCGGCAAGTCCCCGTTTTTCATTCAGTAGGCGGCGCGTCGTAGATCATCACGGCGCCTGTTCGCATCGGCGATCTTGGCGGGGACAGCGCCGCCACGAGGTGATGCAGGGCGACATTCGTTGCGGTGAATTCAAGGATCCGGGCCGGTAATGGCCAGCCTGCAAGGATTCTCGCATCACCCAAAAGGAGGCCTGCCAACTTCGCTGCTCACAGCCTCCCGAGGTGTTGTTACCGACGGCCAAGTGTTGCGCATCGGCCGGTGGTGTTCGTCCTGAACCTGTGGAGGCGAACTCGTGCTTTGGTTACCGGTACCAGCCCACGGCGCGGTCGTAGTTGCATTCCAGCGCGCCGGTACCTGGCTCAACGCCTCCTCCGGTCGGGAAGTAGATAGCACCGAAGTCGGCATTTTCGGCTTCGATCCGACTCTCCGCCCACGTTTTGGCAGCTTCCAGATCGGTCTCGGGTATGGCTTCTCGGGCGGTGTGCCCGGTACCAAGGCGAATGTCCAATTGATACTGCCCTGGCTGGGACGCTCCCGGGTGGTTGCCCGGGTCCTGCTCGTCGCGTCGGCTAATCAGCACCTGGGCGGCAGCATGGATGATGGAAGGCTCAGTGGGGCTGGTCCCGTGCTGCTGTTCGTTCCCTCTCAGGCCCGAGGCAACGCTCTGCACGGTGTCGTTGCTTGTTACGAGATAGTCTGAGTCGCTGACGTCGCCTTCTGAACCGCCGACGCTTTTCAGATGTTGCCCGAATTGTTCGGAGCTGGACTGGATGGAGTTCATGCACCCTCCTTGAGGGTATGCGCGGCTTTTGCCGACATGCGCCACCCTAGACCTACAACGGGTCGCTAGCTCAATGTGACGGGGAGGATAGGAAGATTTCGACCACTGCGGGTCATCCGGGGACATGCGAGTGGAACACTGTGCAGGTGTGGGACTATCAGTCATGAAGGATAAGCCGAGACCTGGCCCCCCGGCATCAGGGAAGGGCGCGCCGCGAAAAACCGGACGCCCAGGGAACAGCCAGCACCATGAGATCCTCACCGCGCAGCAATCCCAGACACTTGATCGTCGTCGCAAGGAATCCGAACAGATGCTGACAGACCAGCAGCTCGAGTCCCGAGCGAAGGAAAGACCCTCAGGGGACTAGGTGCCCACCCGTAAGGCTCAATGGCATCAGCAAAAAACTCTGCCATCCCTGTGGGTCCGGACGAGGTGCAAGCTCGGCTCAGGGTTGTGTTGATTGATCCGCCGGGACATGTCCCGAGTGGGTCCGTTGACCAGCATGTGGAACGGCAATCTCATGTGATGGACACCGCCTTTATGCTCGTGTCATGACCGGCACTGACAGCATTCCCCCGTTCGTGACCATGGCCTCGATGGCGGCCCGGCGCGGGCCGGTGGTGCTCGCCGACGCCCGCTGGTATCTGGACGGCTCCTCCGGTGCGGAGGCATACCGGCAGGGGCACCTGCCCGGGGCTGTGTTCGTGGACCTCGACCGATGGCTCTCCGGGCCGGCGTCGCCCGCGGCGGGCCGCAACCCCCTGCCCGACCCTGAAGTCTTCGCCGAAGGCATGAGGGCCGCGGGCATCAGCGACACGGACAAGGTCATCGCCTACGACGACGCCGGCGGGGTGATCGCCGCCCGCCTCGTCTGGATGCTCCGGGTCACCGGGCATGCAGCCGCGCTGCTCGACGGCGGCATCCAGGCCTGGACAGGACCGCTCGAAACCACCGTGCCGGCCACCACGCCCGGACGATTCACCGCCGTCCCCTGGCCGGCGGACCGGCTGGCCGGCCTCGGTGACACCATCTCAGGCACCGCCACCGTCATCGACGCGAGGAACAGGGACCGTTACCAGGGGCGCCAGGACCCCATCGATCCCCGGCCCGGGCACATCCCCGGCGCCCTGAACCTCCCTTGTAGGGAAAACCTGGACCCCGGCGGGCATCTCCTGCCCCGGCCCCGGCTCCTGGCCAACGTCCAAGAGGCCGGTGTCACGGCAGCGGACACTGTCATCAGCTACTGCGGCTCCGGAGTCACCGCCTGCCACAACCTGCTCACCCTGGAACACCTGGGCCTGGTCTCCGGAAAGCTGTTCGTCGGGGGCTGGTCCCAATACGGACACCGTCATGACCTGCCCGTGGAAACCGGCATCCCGCACGCCGAGTGCAGCTCTTCCGCCGCGCTGCAGTGACCGGCGTCCCCGGTCAGCCCCCGACAGTGACGGCTTGGAGTTAGCGGCCTCGTAGGCGCGCTCCACGTCGGCGCTGATCCGGCCGCGGCTGTTGACCGGGTGTCCGTGTCCTGCGCCCGGGCCCGGATGCGCTGCGGCTTCCCGGTTGCCGCCTGCCGACCGGGTGTCTTTGGTGCGGGCGGTACCGCGGAGGCGACGGGCTTCCCCGATGTAGAGTTCCAGGGCTGAGCGCAGCTCGGCCGCGTGGCCGGTGGTCAGGGCGGCCAGCTCGGCCTCTTCCTCCTCGCTCCGCCGCGCCATCGCCTGCCCCTGCAGCAGGCCGGCCTCGTAGCCGCTGAACCATGCCTCCCACGCCTGCGGGTCCCTCAGGATCCGTTCGGTCAGGTCACCACCCGGCAGGGCTGCTGCCTCCCGAGCAGGGCCGTTCCCGGCCCCGGCACGGTTGATGTCCCGACCGGGCCTGCTTGCTTCGGCTGCAACCCTCTGGGCATGGGTCTGCGGCCGGCGGCAGGAACCATGAAGCATTATTCGCGTTGCCGGGATGCGGCACCACCGCGCTTGTCTGGCCCCGCAATGCCCGGCTGGTTGTTCCTGCGGGGATCAGCTGTGAGACTGTCCGCATGGTGGGGTCCGTGGACAATTCCTTGCGGTTTGCCGGCATCACGATGGAGGGCGCCGTCGTTAGCCCCGAGGGGAAGTTGGACGCCTTCACCCTGTGGAGTGACGGGCCGGACATTGCGCTCTTTGCTTGGCAGCTCACCGACGGCCACGCGGGGAACTGGACCCGTCATCACCTCTCCGAACGCCTGCGGAATGAACCGATGACTCGTCCTCGCCTACTCACTGCCGGAAGGGTTGGGCCAGACTACGGTGCAAAGGATCGTAGTCAGCAACGGTTTCACTCACGACA
The DNA here is from genome assembly GCA_025465475.1 of Micrococcaceae bacterium. Taxonomy (GTDB): domain Bacteria; phylum Actinomycetota; class Actinomycetes; order Actinomycetales; family Micrococcaceae; genus Arthrobacter_M. The sequence goes on along the minus strand of JAODMR010000139.1, from coordinate 4,306 downwards.
TTGCGTCCAACTTCATGACCGACCTGCAAAGGGAGGTTGCCGCCTACCGCGACGCACTGACCGCTCCCCTGCCCGCGGTTGGTCTACAAGGGCTTTCCACTACTAGCCACCCGGAGGGAATGAAATGTGCCGGCTGTTTGGCCTGCATGCAGGGCGTGAGCGGGTCCGGGCTACGTTCTGGCTTCTGGACGCGCCGGACAGCCTCTCCGCGCAGAGCAGGAGGGAACCGGATGGGGCGGGTATCGGCACCTTCGACGCGGACGGCAGGGCCCACGTCGCCAGGCAGCCGCTGGCGGCCTGGCAGGACCACGCCTTTGCCCGCGAGGCCCGGGACCTGAAAAGCAGGACGTTCCTGGCCCACGTCCGATACGCCAGCAGCGGGGCACGGACCCTGCTGAACACCCATCCGTTCGAACAGGACGGGCGGCTGTTCGCCCATAACGGCGTTTTAGGGGGCCTCGATCTTCTCGAACGGCACCTGGCCGCGCGTGGGGTGGCGGACCTCGTGCGGGGGCAGACGGACAGCGAACGCCTGTTCGCCCTGGTCACCGCCGAGTGCCGCAAAGCCGGAGGCGATGTCGGTGAGGGCATCATCAGGGCGCTGTGGTGGGTTGCGGGGAACCTGCCGGTATTGAGCCTGAACCTCATTCTGACGACCGCGACGGACCTGTGGGCGGTCCGGTACCCGGCGCTCAACGGCCTGTACATCCTGGAACGGGACGCACCCGGCCCGGCCCACCGGCCACTTGAGGCCCGGAGCCATCGGATCCGCGCGCACAGCGAAGACCTTGCCGGTTCCCCGCATGTCCTCTTCGCCAGTGAACCGATGGACGGGAGCCCCGGATGGCGCTCCGTCGACCCCGGTGAACTGGTGCACGTCGGTCCTGATCTTGCGGTCATGCGCAGCTTCCCTTTCCCGCAGGCGCCCGCCTATCCGCTCACCTTGTCAGACCTTGGCCCTGCCGCGGCCGCGTCCCAGAAGGCGTAAACCGGGTTGGCGGTACGGTGCCGGATAGTGAACGCCCATCAGGCGATGAACGGCCACCCGGCCGGTAAAAGCCTCGGCGGGTACAACAACGACCACGAGTTCTTCGGCTACCGGCAATCGATCTGGGCCTCAGCGGCGATGCGGCTCCGGTGAGGGAGGGTGTCTCGCCGGCACAGTGAGGCAGCGAGCGATCCATCCGCTGAGAGGTGGCAGCACCCGGAGTGGTCAATCGGCCCCACCGGTATCTGCGGGGGCCGGCCAAGCGGTGCGGGCGACGCTGGCTGCAGCGGGCGGTCTTGTTCACTTCCCCGCGTTGGCGAAGGGATGGCGCATGCCCTGCGCGATACAGCCCTGTGTGCGGTTGGTCTTCATCGCAGCAGGGCCGCCAACCCTCGACTGCCGGGGGACGCGGGAATTTTTGCTGGCGTGATCCTTGGACCACGATCGGCTGGCATGGCCGACGGGAGCACCGGCGACGGTGCCGGCACCTGGTCGCGCTGTTCGCAGCGCGGGAGGGCCGCATGTCGCAGAAACGGGCAGGGGACACGCGGCTGACCTGCAGGCCGTCACGATCAAGCCGGTGGGTGGTGGTGCCGGGGTGCGCTGATACTGACTTTCGAAAGCGACTCCAGGCGCCGCTTTGTCAGGCGCTGAAGGGAACTGCTTGATCCCGACCCTTTGGGCAGCGCTGTCCGTCGCGCCACCGGTAAGGCCTTCCCATGATGAAGCGGTTGAGAATCAGAACCTTCAGGGGTGACTCCATGCTCGGTCATAGCCCCAGTATGCGCCTTGTATCCCGGTTGAATGGTCACGTCGTCATTCGGGGGAAGCGGCCCCGTTGACAACTGGCACGACTGCGACGGGAGTGCCAGCGGCGGCAGCCTGAAGTCGGGCATCTCAACGCTGCCTTCCTGTCGGGGAACAACTCGGCAGGCCGGCCCCGCAGTGAGCTTGAAGCAGGGCCGGCCGGGTATTGGCGGCGGGGGGAACGGCGGCCCCACCCAATCGGGCATTCGGCTGTCTGGCGGCCCCGGTGGCTACGCCGGGCTCCGGCGCGGAATGTCCGGTTGCAGCGATTCCTGAGTACCAGTGCGTCCCGGTCCGGGTGAAACACCGTACAGTGGGCATACCTTTCATCGGCAGCCCTGGGCGTCGATGTGATCCGTTGTCGATCGGCTACCGGCATCCACCAATCCCCCAAAGTCGTGCTCGTCATGGCTTTCTCCCCCGCCGTGACGCGGCCGGGGGCGCTACGGGCCCAAGCAGCGGCCGCAGACTTCAAAGCAGTTAGCTTCTCACCCCCTCCCGGGCAATCCGTCCTCGACTTCTCGAGCGTCGGAAGGTTGGACACCAAACATGGTGCAAGCCCCTAATGTGCTGGAAGGCAAAGAAAATGAAAAACATACAGATCAAAGACAGCTGGAACCAACTCGAAGCCTCAACCCAGCAATGGTTGATCGACAATCCCGGCTGCGTCCTGCTGCCAAGGGCTATCGTTTCGGCCATCCTGTTGGCCAGCCACGGTCACGACGACGAGAACCAGCATGGGGAGGCGACCGTTTCTGCCGAGGATCGGGCCTTCATCAGCTCCCTCACCGTCCCCGCTGAGCCCGCCCAAGGGCTTTTCGACGCAGTGCAGCCCTGAGACGGGCACCATGACCGCCCTTGCTGGGCGCCATGGTGTGCCCCGAAGTGTGGTTGAGGGACCAGGGCTGGGCTCCGGTTACCGTGATGGCCGGACAGGCCGTTGTGCTCGCCGGCACATGTGGCGGTCATGGGCGGGGTCTCTGAGCGGCACCGGCTCTGTTGGCATGACGGATACTTTTCTGCGGCGCCGCAGCGCATCGGCTACGGCGCTTCTGTCGGTCCGCCGGAACGTTTTTGCAGTTCGCGCAGGATGGCCAGCTGCTGACGGTTGATGTCCATGAGCAGCTCGATCTCTTCCTTGGATTGCACGTTGGTGTCGTAGTCGTGACGGGCCATCACCGCTGCGATGCCGTCCTGCCGTTTGGCGGCGATGAGCAGGATTGCCCCCTGAAGTCCTGCCAGCATGGACAGGAAAAGGTTTAAAAGGATGTACGGATAGGGATCCCACGCACGGGACGCCAGGACCAGCGTATTGATCAGGGCCCAAACCACCATGAAGGCAATAAAGCCGCCAACGAACGGCCAGCTTCCCATGCCGTTTCGCATCAAGTCAGCAGCCCGCTGCCCGCGGGTCAACGAGGATTTGTGCTGATCGTGCCAAGTCTTTGGGGAATCAGTCATTCTCAAGGTTAACCACTCCGGGACGCTCCTGTGGATGGAGCCCCATCAGCGTGAGCGGCGCTTCCGGCGGGAGGTCCAGGCAAGATAGGAGCCGAGGCTGCCTACGGCACCCAGGCCGGAACCGATGAGCGGGCCCTGCCACTTCTGCCAGCGGAGGCTTTGGCCGGTGCTGATGTCCCCGATGCCGCGGATCAACGCTGCGGCTATCACTGCCACGACAACCCGGTTGCCCATCCGTTCCATTCGGGCGACCAACGGTTCCAGTTCAGCAGCCCGAAGGTGCACCTCGACGCCGTTTCGGTCCACGAGTGCGAAAAAGCGGCGGAGTTGTTGGGGCAGCTCAAGGCCGAGCTGGGCTGCCCCGGAGCCGGCGGCAGCCAGACGGCGGGCCAGGGCGTCGGGAGAGTACCGTTCGATCGCGAGTCTTTGGACGTGTGGTTCCAGCGCCTCGGCCAACTTGAACTCAGGATCCAGCAGCTCCCCCATCCCTTCTGTCATCAGAATCATCTTTATCAATAGGGCCATCTCCCGCGGGAGCTGCAGGTGATGCCGGCGGAGGACGGTGAGGGCTTCGGTGATCACCCGGCCGACCGGAATGTCCGCCAGTCCACAGTCGGCATAAAGTTTCAGGACGGGAGCCAGGTCCGCTGTCAGGAGGCCGGCGTCGCTTCTCCCGCTGCCGGTGGCCATCCTCTGCAGTGCGTCGGCCACCCTGCCGGCATTCTTGAGCACGAGTGCCTCGAGCAGGTCGCCAAGCTGCGCGCGCAACTCGGTGTCAACCCGGCCCACCATGCCGAAATCGATGAGGCCAATGACACCGCCGGGCTGGATGAACAGGTTTCCGGGGTGCGGGTCGGCGTGGAAGAAACCGTCATCGAAGATCATCTTCGCTGCCGCATTGACTGCCCGGACGGCGAGTTCGCGCCGGTTGATGCCGGCAGCGTCCAGGGCATCGAGGTCATCGACCTTGATGCCGTGCACCCGTCCTATCGTCAGCACACGCGTGGTGGTGGTGTCCCAGAAAATAGTGGGGATGGTGATCTCGGCATC
>JAODMR010000112.1 GCA_025465475.1 Micrococcaceae bacterium | reverse complement strand
GCATGGCGTTCGCAGAGGCCTGGGCGTCGCCAGCGAAGTCCGGCCCGGCGATCCCCTTCTCCTCGACGATCTGGATCTCCGGGTATTCCTTCGTGATGGTTTCCTTGAATCCCTGGTAGCGCTGCTTCGTCACGAAGAAGTCTGCCTGGTGGAAGATAAGCCCGATCTTCCCCTTGCCGCCGAGCGCTTTTGCCATCTGGTGGGCGGAGACGACACCGTTGCCATAGTTGTCTGCAGAAACAACGGAGACGTAGTCCTTGCCGGCAGTCAGTCCCTGGGGGATGTTGTCCATGAAGACAAGCTTCGTGCCGGCAGCTGCGGCTTTCTTGTATGCGGAGGCCGTGGCCACAGGGTCCGTAGGGATGGAGACGATGACGTCGGGGTCCTGCGTCATGACCGTCTCGATGTCCGAAACCTGCTTGTCCGGCTTGAAGTTCGCGTCGGTTGTGGCGATGACCTTGATGCCGAGCTTTTCAAATTCGCTCTTAAGTCCGTTGACTTGGGCCGTGGCCCAGTCGTTGCCGCCGTAGTGCATCACGATGGCAGCTTTGGCGTTGAGTCCCTTCACCTTCTCGATCTCTTCAGGCGTCAGGTCTGCAGCGGACGCCGCCGAAGGCGTCTCGCCGTTGGGGCCCGTGCTCAGGACCTGTCCTTTGATTTTGTCAAGGGCCTGCTGGGCCTTTTCCGACACGCCTGCGTCGGGAGCGCTCGACGTACCCGCCGTCGAACTGCTGCAGGAGGCTACGGAAAGTGACAGGGCTGCGGCCAGGGCCACAAGGGGAAGCCTGCGGATCATCATTGTTCTCCAGTGCTTTGAGTGGATGGATGGGTAAGGGGTGGATCAAGTGGTTATGGCGGGAGCAGGGAAAAGGTAACGAGACAAACTCGCTGGCCGCCGGGAAGGTGCTGAAGGCAGCCGTCCTACCTGCTCCTTTCAGGGTTGTCCCTGATTTGGAGATTCGACGAACGGGCGCGTGTTCGGCTGGTGGTGTCGCCAGTTGGTCAAGAAAGGCGACCCCCGGGCGACCCGAAGGAGGACATCACACGCGCTTCCGGTTGTGTTGACTGCCATGGGTCAACATGGGGCAGCCGCATGCCGTGAGCGATCGATAGGACAGCCGCGATTGTGCCATTCATCCCGCTCTCTTCTCCCTTGAATAGTTGCTGGCGTAACCGCTACGAAATGATCCGTAAACGTTTACGCTAGAGATCGTAAACGTTTACGAAAGCGGTGTCAAACATCACACCGCTTTGCTCCGCCGAGGCGGGAGATCGTTGCGGCAACGTAAGCTGAGGAGGGCCGAAGCCATTGGAAGGCGTGGCCGGCACGTTGCCAGACAGGAGAGTCAATGCCAGGAGTGGTGTTCCCCCGTGAAGCGAATGACAGGCTTCACGACGCGCCGTTGCGCAGGAAGCCGACAATAAACGATGTGGCGCAGATCGCCGGCGTCTCGTTCGGGACTGTTTCGCGGGTCCTCAATGATGCCCCCGACGTCAGTGCGTCAACCCGTGAACGGGTTCTCCAGGTCATCAAGGACATCGGATACCGCCGAAACAGGGCAGCCACCGCGCTGGTCACCAGCCGCTCAACGTCGATCGGCATACTTTCGGACGGTTCTCCCCGGTTCGGGCCCGTGGGGACACTCCTGGCCCTGGAAAACGTTGCTCGTAAGAAGGGTTACGCGACGACGGTCATGAGTGTCGAAAGGCCGTATGAGGTGTCCGTGCAAGCCGCCCTGGATAGCCTTGACGACACCGGCGTTGGAGGGATCATGGTCATCGCCCCCCTCGTCGACATGGCAGCAGCCGTCCAGAATGCCTCGTGCCGGGTGCCGGTGGAGATGATCGCAGCGGGAGCATCAGCTACACCGAATGTGTTCACTTACGCTGAGAATCAGGAGCTTGGCGCGAGGCTGGCCACCCAGCACCTCATAGATCTGGGACACACGGATATCGCGCACTTCGCGGGCTCAATGGATTGGTTCGATGGACGGGTTCGCAAGCGCGGTTGGGAGGCCGCGCTAGGTGATGCTGGCCTGACCCCCGGGCTGTGCATCGAGGGTGACTGGAGCCCAAGGTGGGCCTACGAGGCTGGTCTCCGGCTCGTCCAGGAAGGACAGATCCCCCAGGCGGTGTTCGCAGCCAGTGACCACACGGCCCTCGGTCTTATTCGCGCCTTCGCCGAAAGTGGCGTCCGGGTCCCGGAGGATGTCAGTGTCGTGGGGTACGACGACGTCGAAGGGTCAGACTTTTTCCTGCCTCCTCTGACCACTGTGCGCCAGAACTTCAACGCATTGGCACTCATGAGCACTGAAGTCCTCATCGCCGCCATGGAGGGACGGGACGTGGACCGGACGCCGGTCGTGCCAACCCTCGTAGTGCGCAACAGCTCCACCCGCGCTGCCTCCCACAACACCCCGTAGGGGGCGGCAGGCTCCATGTGCACTAACCAACCACCGCCGCAATTGGTCAGCGGACGAGGCTGGCTACGAGGTTGATGGTGGTGGAGAGCACGATGGTTCCCAGGAGGTAGGACAGCAGTGCTTGTCTCAGGACTGTCCGGCGGATGGCTTCTGTCGTCAGGTTGGTGTCCGAGACCTGGAAGGTCATTCCCACCGTGAAGGCCAGGTAGGCGAAGTCGTGGTACCGCGGCTGTTTGTCCTCGTTGAAGTCCACGCCCGCTGTGTCCCGGTAGTAGATGAAGGCGTACCTGAGTGTGAACAGGGTGTGCACGAGGAACCAGGACAGGGCGATGCTGGTCAGGGCCAGGGCCACGATGGCGTCCTTGGCGGACCCTTGGGCATTGGAGGCATCGAGCAAGATAAGCCCCACGCCGGCGAAACTGGCCAGGGTGCCAGCCAGCACAAGCACGTCAGAGGGCGCACGGCCGGGATCCTCCCTTTGGGCATGAGCCTTTGTCGCAGCGGAGTCGAGCCCTCCGATGACACTCCACACCCAAATCAAGTAGGTTGCCGAGGCGGCTGCCCAGCCGATCGCCGGCGCGTACGCCCAACTCCCCAACCCGCCAACCAGGAGCGCCGTGGTCAGCCCGACGGCGAGCATCACGATCAGCCTTAGCCGGGAATGATGCGACGCTGAGTCGAAGTCCCGGTTCCGATTTTTCCCGCCGGAGATACTGCTCATCGAGCGATCATCGCACAAAAGTCCGGAGCCGGGGCTCGATGCCGGGTGGGGCAGCGGCCGGCGCAATTTGGGCACCGTCTACCAACGCTCATCGGGGGACCTGTCTCGTCGATGACGCGCCCCACCGGTCGTCACTTCTGTTGTTTCGTGATAATTTGCCGGGATGGAGCCGACCCGCATCGGCCTTGTTGCCGACCCGGCCTCGCCCACCGAGATTGCCTGCGGGATGACCGATCTCGGTCCGCCCGGCGACGAGGATCACAAGGCCTGGGACATCGAGGTCGTGAGCGAGCCATTCACCTCGGGCTCCGAGGATGTTGAGGCCGCCATGGGACGGTTGCGGGACCAGGCCGGCCGGCACGAATGGGATCTCGTTATCGGACTGACCGAGCTTCCGCTTCGCGACGACGACGGCCGATACCTGCTGGCAGTGACGGACCTGCAGCGACACACGGCGATGCTGTCGCTACCCGCGCTCGGGGGGTTTCGGATGCACGCTCGTGCCCCTCACGAGGTGCGCGCGCTTGTCAGCGCCATGGTGAAACCGGCGGTACTTGCCTATCCGGACAAGCACCGCGTGCCGCTCCCTCGACTGGGTGGCCGTTCGCGGTTGCTGGTTGGCATGGTGCTCGCCAACCGTCCCTGGCTCCTGGTGCCAGGGCTCAAGTCGGCGCTCGTCGCGGCACTGGCTACCGGAGCCGTGGCCACTATCAACTCCACCGTATGGTTACTGGCTGGGTCCCTGACGTGGTGGCGCCTCGTTGTCGCGACGTTGGTTTCCATCGCGCTGGTCGTCTCTTGGCTCGTGATTGATGGCGAGCTATGGGACCGCCCGGAGGCCAACTCGGCGGAGGCTAGGGAAAGGTCCCGCCTCTACAACACCTCGACGCTGGTGACCCTGAGCATCGGGGTGCTTATCTGCTACCTGGCACTGTACGTCGTGAATCTGATTTGGGCGCTTTTTGTCCTAGACCCAGCCGTGATGGGAAACTCCCTCCACCAATCGGTCGGCTACGGGGACCTCTTCGTGCTGGCCTGGTTCGTCGCGTCGGCGTCGGCCGTCGGCGGCGCCCTTGGCTCCGGTCTGGATTCAGACGAAGCGATCCGTGCCGCCGCATACTCAAAGCGGGAAGAGGAGCGCCGCAACCGACTCGCGCGCGAACGGACCTAGGCAGCTGCTTAGCCCCGGGTGCGATCTCCACGACGGTGGAAACCCCAGGCGAGCCCGTGCCTAGGGGAATCCGTCCACGTATGTGCTGTTCTGTTGAGCGACCCCTCGACAGGCTTGCTCAGCATGCTTACGATTGAGGCTCAATCAGTTTTTCCCGCGTACAGACCCGGTCGAATTCCGACTTTCGGGACCTTCCGCCGTCTGAATACCTGTGGCCTCTGACCCTAGGGATGGATGGCTGGCCGTTTTTCTTTTTCCCCTCCAATTCCTTCGCCAGCAGAATTACCCGTTTTTGAATGGGCGTTCATGCCGCTTTTGTGGCCAATTTGCAGCCTTCCTGGCAGCACCGGCCCTAGATTTGCGGCTGCGAGGCGAGCGGAATGGAATGTACGAAAAGAGCGAAAAGTGAAGGCAGTAGTTTACAAGGGACCGAACGACGTCAGTGTTGAGGAAGTTCCGGATGCCAAGATTGAGCATCCGGCTGACGTGCTGGTGCGGATCACTACGGCGAATATCTGCGGTTCGGACCTGCACATGTATGAGGGCCGTACCAGCTTTGAGCCCGGTCGGACGTTCGGGCATGAAAACCTTGGTGAGGTGGTGGAGATCGGCTCGGCGGTGAGCAAGGTGAAGGTCGGCGAACGTGTTGTGCTGCCGTTCAACATCGCGTGCGGGTTCTGCAAGAACTGTGAGCGTGGGTTCACGAATTACTGCCTGACGATGCAGCCTGAGCCCAAGCTCGCCGGCGCTGCCTATGGGTTCGCGGATATGGGGCCGTACCAGGGTGGACAGGCCGAGTATCTGCGCGTGCCGTACGGGGATTTCAACTGCCTGCGCCTGGGCGAGGACGCGGTGGAGAAGGAACTCGACTACGTCATGCTTGCCGATATTTTCCCCACGGGTTGGCATGCCACCGAGCTGGCCGGGGTGTACCCGGG
>JAODMR010000027.1 GCA_025465475.1 Micrococcaceae bacterium | reverse complement strand
GGGTCGCGAATGCCGGGGTGCCCAGGGAGGAGTATTCCTGCCAGTCCAGTGCCTTGAAGCTGCCGTCGTCCCGCTTACCGTAAATCGCATCCATATTCGCGTACTTGAAGTAGGACGCATAGGGGCTGACGATCGGTGCCGTCACAGCTGACGCTCCGTTGGACGCAAGCGCCTTGAGTGCCGTGTAGCTGCCGTTGAACACGTTCTGGTCACCGACGAAGGTGCCGGAATCGGCGTACTGCCAAAAGGTGTAGCGCGGCCAGCCGCCGGGCATCCAGACGTTATCGGCGCCTGCCCCGTACGCGGCGATCCAGAGGGGGTTCGTTGAGTTGAACGCAGTGGTTCCGCCCAGGCAGTCCTGCCAGAAGTAGTACGCCGTGTAAATCACTGCGTTCCTGCCGGTCAGGGCCTTGTACTTGGTGGTGAAGTCCCGGGTCCAGGTCACCAGCTGGGCCGGCGACAGACCGAAGCAGGCGCCCGATCCGTCCAGGGTGTTCTTTTCCAGGTCCAGCACGCCTGGCAGGGTCTTTCCGTCGGCGTTCCAGCTACCACCGCTTTCCACCAGCACCTGTGCCTGGTTGGCTCCGCTGGACAGGTTCGGGCGGGCGAAACTGTACGCGCCGCGCAGCATGCCGACGGAGGCTGAGCCGTTGTACTGCTGGTCGAAGAAGTCATTCAGCGCCCACGGACCCTCCGAGGCCTTGATGTAGGCGAACCGGGCGCCGTTGTTCCAGGCCGCCTGCCAGTTCACGTTGCCCTGCCAGCCGCTGACATCCATGCCCAAGGGCATGCCGCTGGTACCGTCGGGCTGAATGGCCGACGGCGACGTCAACGCCTCGGTGCCGACAGCTGACGGACTGGTGGTACCGGCAGGAATGCGGCCGCCATCCGGCGTCAGTGCAGCAGCTCCGCCGCTGTTGGGTGACTGCTTTCCTGCGCTGCCCATGACTGCGCCGGCATCTGCGGGTTTGGCCGCCACGGGCTCGGAGGAGCTCGTGCTGTCCTTTGGTGTGGTCTGGGTCGTCGGGGCGTCGGGTTCGGCCGCGGTTGCCGCAGCGGGGTTGAGAGAAAGGGCTCCTGCGGCCAGCGCGGCGATGAGAAGCGCCGTTGAGACTTTGCTGGCTACTGAAATTGTGGAAGCCCGTGAGACCGGTACGTTCATTGAGATCCTTGTCTGGTACGCCGCCTGTCACAGCTAGCCCGGGGCCTGAGAAGGGCATAGGGCAGGGCTGTGGCCGGAGTTGGCGTTCGTGGGTGCAGCCCCCAAGAAATTACTGCATGCACGGGGGACGGAGACACCATAACATTCTCGTAACTGCTGTTACTAATGGGACACCTGTGAAACTACTCACGGGTTGGAAATCCCTCGACACTTTCCTGCCGCGACCGTAGAGTGCAGGCATTCCTGAGGGGAGGGCCATGGACGGAAGCTCGCTCAGCATCGTCGCGCACGAGGATGATGACCTGCTGTTTCAGAACCCCGACATCGCTGAGTGGATCGCTGCCGGCCTGCCGCACCGCACCGTGTTTGTCACGGCGGGTGAGTTCAACGGGCTGGGCAGCTCCAGCCGTGAAGAGTATGCCGCGCAGCGACAGGCAGGAGAGCGGGCTGCCTATGCGCAGATGGCGGGCGTCAGCGACGACTGGGACCGTTTCGCGGCGACCATTGCTGGTCGGGAGGTCGAGTTCGCGACGCTGCGGAACACCGGTGCCGCCGTCGAGCTGGTCTTCCTTGGGCTGCCTGATGGTGGCGACGCGCTGCATGCCGGTGCCCTGGCGAACCTGCTCAACGATGGGGGCGCGGAGGTGCCGGCCATCGTTGCTGATGGCTCCCCGGTTGCCGGGTCGCACTTTGACCGGGCCGGGCTGATCGGGGTCCTTGCCGCATTGATGGACCGGTTCCAACCGACAGTGGTGCGGATCCAGGATCCCCGACCCGATCCGCTATTGGCTGAGGAACACCAGGATCATGTTGCTGCCGCACGGTTCGCCGCTGAAGCCTTTGAGACGTATACCGCCGGGGCCGGAGCAGCGCACGCCGTCTTGCTGCCCTACCACTGCTACGGCATCGCTGACCTCACGGCCAACCTCAGCCTCGTCCGGGCCGCCGACAAGGCGAGTGTCTTTGCCACCTATGCGGCCTTTGACCCGCAGGCTGCAGACCGCGGTTGGACGACCGCCCGTTACTATCGGTGGCCGTTTGGCTCCGTCTGGGCAGCCAGGGATCGGGCGGGAGATGTTTGGGCCTTCGTGGTGCTCAACGGCCAGGTGCAGGCCTGGAGGCAGGACGGAACGGAACTGGGCTGGAGCGGCCCTGAGCAGCTCGGTGGCGGACCGGTGGCGCCCCAACTCTCAGTGGTTGCCAATGCGGATGGAAGGCTTGAGGTCTTTGCCCTGCGTACGGACACCGGTGAGGTCACGACAGTGTTCCAGACCGACCCCGATCTGTCCTTTTCGGGTTGGGTGTCCCTGGGCAGTCCCGACCCTGCGGGCGCGCCAGGCACCAGCGCGCCGGCGGCCGCCGTCGAGGGCCCGGACGGTACGGGAAGTATCCGGATCTTTGTCCGTAATCCGGTGGGGGGCCTGAGCACGCTCGTTCAGTCCGCGCCCAACAGCGAGTTCGGTGAATGGGAGGATCTGGACGGAGCGCAGGACCTGGTCAGCTCCCCGTCGGCGGTGGCCAACACCGACGGCCGGCTGGAGGTCTTTGCCGCCACCGGTACCGGCATCGCCCACTGGTTCCAGCCGGAACCCGCGAGCCCGTTCCGCAGCAACCCCGACTTCCCGGCCGGCAACACGGCCGGGGCGCCGCTGGCGGTCAGGGGGGCGGACGACCTGCTCCGCGTGTTCCACCGCGGTCCGCGGGACGGTGCGGTGCTGGCCGTCGTTCAGGAAGAAGTCAATGGCGGCTGGTCCAGCGACATCGCTGACCTGGGTAGTCCGCCGGGGAGTGGCCAGCTGACGGCCGTGCCCGTTCCCGGCTTGGCGGGCCGGCTGCTGGTGGTGGCTCGCACCGACCCCCTGGGAATGGCGTTCACTTCCCAGGATCCGGACGGAACCTTTCCCGGGGAGTGGACGGAGCTGCCCGTCACCACGTTGGCGGTCGCCGCCGGGGTGCACTCCGGCGGCGCAGGCCAGCGAAACGCCCGTCCCACCCTGCTGACGCTCGGCCTGGACGGGCGCCTGTACAGCAGCACCCTGGCCAGTTGGCGTACCGACCTGCGGTTTGCCGCCTGGCGGCGGCGCGGAGGCTGATACCCGCCGCGTTGAACCTGAAAGGGGCCCGGCCCTGTAGGGAGAAGTTTCTCCGTACAGGGCCGGGCCCCTTTTTCCAGCCCCTCAGGGTGCTAGCGGGTGGTGACTTTGGGTGAGCCGGCTGCTTTCCAGTCGGTGGTGCTGGCGGGTGTTTCTCCTGCCGGGCTGGCGTAGTAGAGGGTGGTGTTGCCGGTTTTGCGGTAGAAGGAGGTTCCGGGAAGGAGTTTGGATTCGGT
>JAODMR010000023.1 GCA_025465475.1 Micrococcaceae bacterium | reverse complement strand
CAGTACAACAAGGCAATGATTCAGGGCATGACCGTGGACGGCAAACTGAAGGCCATCCCCTACGACGCCGAGCCGTACGTGCTGTACTACAACGCGGATCTATTCGCCGCCGCAGGCCTGCCGGTGCCCACTGAAAGCTATACCCGGGCCCAGTTCCTGGCCGATGCCAAGGCGCTGACCAAGGGCGACACCTATGGCATCGCCGTCCAGCCCGGCCTCGCCTCAGGCCCCGGTATCTCCTTTGCCTTCGCCGATGGCCACGCGCCCACCAAGGACGGAAACCTCGACCTGACCAATCAGGACTTCGTCAACGACGTCCAGTTTTCCTTTGATCTGGTCAACAAGGACAAGGTCGCCAAGGCGCCCTCCGCCGCCGACACCTCCGATGTATCCCAGCAGCAGTTCATGAGCGGCCAGGCAGCCATGCTCATCGACGGCCCGTGGGTTTATCAGAACCTGACCACCGGGACCAAGGGCAAGGTCGGGGCCGCTGTCATTCCGTCGGCCTCGGGGAAGTCCGGCGGACTCATCCAGGGCTCCGGGTTCGGTATCGCAGCCAACTGCAAGGACAAGGACGCAGCCTTCCAGAACATCATGAAAATCACGACCCCCGAAGTTGTCGGCGCCGTCGGGGCGGCCCGAGGTACGGTGCCGTCGGTCGAGTCCGCGGTCAAGGACTGGGCCGGCACGAAGCCGGCATCCGACGTGGCAGCGGTGAAGACACTGCTGGAGAACGGAAAGGCGCTGCAGACCACACCCAACTGGAACCAGGTCGAGACCCTGTTCACCCAGTCCTCCGTCGAGGGGTACCGCGGCGACAAAACCGCGCAACAGGTCCTGCAAAATGTGGCCGATTCATCCAAATAGCTAGTACCCGCCCGGGCCGGACGGCACCCCCGGCCGGCCCGTAACGCGTTAGGCCCACCATGACCGTTCTACCTCAGCTACAAAGCAGGGGACCCGCCCCCGTGCCCGCCGCCTCCCGCCCGGCAGGGAAGGAACAGGGCCAAGGGCGTCTGGCCGCCCTATACCTTGCCCCGGGAATGCTCGGATTCTGCCTCTTCATCGTCCTTCCCCTGGTGGCATCACTGGTCATCAGCCTTTTCGACTGGCCCCTCTTCGGTGACCCCACCTTCGTCGGCTTCAAGAACTACGCGACGATGTTCAGCGGTGACCCGGTATTCTGGACCGTCCTGGGCAACACCCTCCTGTTCGCCGTCGCCTACACGGTCATCAACCTCGTGCTGTCCCTGGGAATGGCCACCTGGCTGCATAACCTCGGCCGGTGGGGCACAGTCGTCCGCATCCTCTTCTTCATTCCGGTCGTGACGCCGATGACGGCCAATGCCCTCATTTGGCGGCTGATGCTCAGCGACGACGGCGTCGTCAACTCGGTACTGGCGGGCATCGGAATCTCCGGGCCCTCCTGGCTGAGCAACGGCCCTTTGGCCATGACATCCCTGATCGCCATGTCCGTCTGGCAAGGGCTCGGATACAACATCTTCGTCCTGGGGGCAGGCCTGAGCAGCATCAACCCCGCGCTCCTGGAAGCGGCGAGGATCGATGGCGCGGGAGCGTGGCAGAGATTTTCCCGCATCATCTTTCCGATGCTGTCGCCGTCACTGTTCTTCTGCACGGTCATGACGATCATCGGGTCCTTCAAGGTCTTCACCCAGCCCTTCCTGCTGACCCTAGGCGGGCCGGGCCAATCGACGAACACCATCGTCCTGTACCTGTACCGCAACGGCTTTTCCTTCGACAAGATGGGCTACGCCTCCGCCCTCGCCTGGGTCCTGTTCGTCATCGTCATGCTGATCACGGCACTGCAGTTCTCACAACAGAAAAGGTGGGTCAACTATGACAGCTGATCTGAAAGTGCGTTCCACCGACCGCGGGCGCACGGGACGCATCATCAGCCGCGTAGCGATCATCGTTGTCTCCGCAATCTTCGTTTTCCCGTTTCTATGGATGTTCGCGACCTCCCTGAAACCCACGACGGAGGTCTTCTCCAGCGGCGCCAGTGCCTTCGGCTCCCGCGTCGAATGGTCGAACTATCTGACGGCCTGGACAGCCATTCCGTTCGCCCGCATCATCCTCAACAGCTTCCTCGTCGCCCTGGGTGGATCCGTGCTCACGACAGCCGTTTCGCTCCTGTCGGCCTACGCCTTCGCCCGGCTGAGGTTCCGGTTCAGGGACAAACTCTTCGCCCTGTTCCTTGGCACACTCGTCCTGCCCCAGGAAGTCCTCGTCATCCCCTTGTACATCCTGATGAACAAGCTCGGATTGGTGAACTCCCTCGTCGCTCTGGTCCTTCCGTTCGCCTTCGGCGCTTTTGGGGCCTTCCTGATCCGTCAGTTCATCCTCTCTCTGCCCGTGGATTTTGAGGAAGCCGCCCGCATCGACGGTGCAGGATCGCTCCGCATCCTGTTGAGTGTGATCATTCCCTTGGTTCAGGCGCCCCTGGCCGTTGTCTTCGTATTCAGCTTTATCGACTACTGGAGCAGCTTCCTCTGGCCTCTCATCATCATCAACGACAACACCCAGGCAACCATCCCGCTGGGCCTGTCCATGTTCTCCGGTGAACGCGGAACCGACTGGGGACCACTCATGGCAGCATCCGCGTTCGCCGTCATACCCAGCATTCTTATCGTCATCCTCCTGCAGAAGCAGCTCGTCCGTGGCGTTGCCCTCGGCGGCTTCGGCGGCCGCTGACCTCAACTGAACCGTGCCCAATCCGAATTGGAGAAAAATGTCTGACCCGCAAACCACCACCCAGATCCAGGACCATGCCACCGCCGAGGAATGGAGCAGCCTCAACCGGGAACTGCCCGAGTGGTTCCGCAACGCTCCATTCGGCATCTTCATCCACTGGGGCGCCTATTCCGTCCCGGCCTGGGCCGAACCGATCGGGGCCCTCGGCACCATCGAGGATGACCGCGAATGGTTCACCCACAACCCCTACGCCGAGTGGTACATGAATACCACCCGTATCGACGGAAGCCCCGCACAACAGCACCACCAGGAGGTCTACAACGGCATCCCCTACGATGAACTCCTGGACCAGTGGCACGCCGAGAAGTTCGATTCCCACGCTTGGGCTGAGCTGTTCAAGGCCGCCGGAGCCGACTACGTCGTACCCACGACGAAACATCACGACGGTATCGCACTGTGGGATGCGCCAGGCACCGGTGAGCGGAACGTCGTTCACCGCGGCCCACAGCAGGACCTGATCGGCGCGATCGCCGAAGCAGTCAAGGACCATGGCATGCACCTTGGCCTGTATTACTCCGGTGGACTGGACTGGCATGTCCGGCCCTTCCCTCCACACGTGACTTCCGAAAGCGTTCATGACACCAGCCGGCCCAAAGACGCCGAATACGCGCAATACGCCTACGACCACGTAGCAGACCTGGTAAACCGTTACCGGCCCGAAATCCTCTGGAATGACATCGAATGGCCCGACGCCGGTAAACACTTCGGTCCCGGCGGCCTGGGCAGACTCTTCAAGGACTTCTACGCCGCGGTCCCCACCGGAGTGGTCAACGACCGCTGGGGAGAAACCACCCACCGGGACTACTCCACCAGCGAATACGAGCACTTCAAGCAAGCCGAATCCGGCAACGCGTGGGAAAACTGCCGGGGCATCGGCTTCTCCTTCGGATACAACCAGGTCGAAGGCCCCGAACAGTCAATGACCGGACAGGAAATCGCCCGGCACCTGACCGACGTCGTTTCCAGGGGAGGCCGATTCCTTCTAAACATCGGCCCGAAAGCAGACGGCACCATCCCCGACATTCAGCGCAAAGCCCTGACCGATCTGGGCGCCTGGATGACAACGGCGAAACCCTACCTGGTCGGGGCGAAACCTCTGGAAGCGGCGATTGCCGGCCCCCAGGACAGCCCCTGGGTCCGCTGGGTCGACCACGGCCCACAGGTGATCGCCTTCGTCGATCCACTTGAAACAGCAGCACAAGTCGTCCTCGAGCCGTCCGGTCTGCCCCTGGACCAGGCAACTCTAGAAGGCGGCGGCGGTGAGCTACACATCGTGGATGGACAGCTCCTCGTCAGGATCAGCGATGACAGGAAAGGACCGGTAATGATCCGCTTCCCCCGCTAACCATCGCGGACAACAGGGCCATTGCGTCCAGCAGACGCAATGCAACGACCGCAGACTGAAGTACGGTCTGCGGTCGTTGCTCGTAAAAGCGAGGTGGTCCGGAGAGCCGGAAAATGCCGGCTCTCGCAGGCTAATCCGTTGCCGAGGCAATCTACTGGCATCCCTGCGGATTGACTGTGGGCGTATTCCTTCCGATCATGGCAGCCCGTGGTTGTTTTCACCTTATAAGGGACTTGCGGTGAAGGAGTTTTCCAAGCCGCCTTCGGGCGCTTAGGGTGGGCCCATGATTTCGGTTATCACTGCTCCCGGCGACCTCGTTGTTGCTCGTAGTCACGGCATTGATGTCCGCTTTGGAGGTGTAGAGGTCACCTCGGCCGTGTCGGGGAACCCGACATCGATGAAACCTGAAGCAGGGCTTCTGGTCCGTCTTGAAGGCGTCAGGAACCAGGAAACGAAGCGCCGCGACCAAAGCTTCCTTGAAGCTCTCCATCAGTGGGTCGAGATGAGAAAGAAGCATGGGCCCGAAAGTGCTGGCGACGTTCCGATCATGCCTGGCGTGCTCGCGCTAGAGCCGATCGGAACGATCATTTCAGATGATTCGGGAACTGAATATCGCTGCGTGTCAGGTCAGATTGCCGGAGATGGGACTGAATGGTCGGCCTCGTGGGCCTTCCTTCCGGCACCTCCGCAGCACGCTCGCCTCAGGCTCCAATTCACGATCGATGGCGAGCCGACGGGAATGGATTGCCAGATTGCCATCGGTTAGCTGGAGCCTCAAGTGAGGTTTGTTGGTCTACCAGAGCAATGCTCGGAGCGGACAGCTCTCATGAAACCCCTCATGGCTTGGTACGTAGGTTGACGTAGCGGGACCAGGCGTCGCCTGCGTTGTCGGCGTGGAGAAATGCGATCTGTTGGCTATAGCCGAGCGCGTCGGCGACCAGTGGTGGCGGGGAAAGGGTCAGGTGTTCGTCGAGGGCGGTGTTTCGTGCGCCGCGCAGGTCGATACCGAGGCTGCGGAGCCTGTCCATGATCGTGTTCGGGTGAAGGGGCTGCCCGGCGCGGGTTCCGGGGAAGAGCCAGGGGCTTTGGGTGTCTGATCCTGTCCTCAGGTTCGGACGATTTTGAAGGTGTTCCCGTAGCAAGTCGGTGAAGGGCTGAGGAACGGGCACCGGGTGCATGCCGAAGGTGATCCTGACGTTGCCGGTGGTTTCGTTGGGTTCGATTGCGTCGGCCCGGAGTTTCGCTACCCGCACGAGCGGTTGGGCGTAGAGAAGGAGCAGAATCCCGGCGACTCGGTAGGGCTGGGACTCGCTGGTGCCGGTGAGCAGTTCCCGCAGCCAGGCCACGCGCTGTTCCTGGGTGATCGCGGGGCGGCTTTTGGCCGTGTAGTGGCCCATTTGGACGCGGTGGTTAGTCCCGGTGTTCTTGATGAAGACGATGAAGGTGCGGATGGCTTTTCTGGTCGTGGGGCCGGTGGCAAGCCAGGTTTCGATGTCTTGTTGAGTGCAGCTCGTCGCTGTCCGTTGGTGGGTGTCCCAGAGCCAGTCCAGGAACTTGATGGTTTCGGTAATCTCCTGTTTCGCCGAGTGCGCCGGGGCTTGAGCGCTCTTCTCGGGTGTTGTGATGGACCGTATGCGCCGGAGGTGGTGCCAGGTGGCGAATTGTGCGACGGGTTTGGCGATTTCCTCGGGTAAGTCGCGGAGCTTGTCGTCGATCCAGGGTCTCGAACCGGGCCAGATACGGGTCCTGGTGGGGGAGGAGGTTGTGATGCATGAACAGAGCGCGCAGGTGATTGGCTTCGCGGTTCGCTGATTCAGCCGCGGCATCGAGTCCTTCGTGCGTCAGCGGCGTCTCGCCACGGGATAGAGCGGCGAGGAGGGCTTGGACTTTGGGGGAGCGCTTCCAGGTGATGATGCTTTCGGGCCGGTCTGCCTTGCAGAGGACATCGACGATTCTGCTGGCTGCTTCTGGGTCGGAAGAGTCTGTCAGCAGTAGCCGGTTGAGGTCTTCCCGGAGGGCGCAGCGGGCGCAGATGCCGCGCCGGTAGAACTCACCTTCTCCGTTGCAGCGGGTGCAGTGGAAGTCGTGGAGGATTCCGGCGCAGGGTGCGCACCGGGGCCCTCCGCTCATGTCCGGCGGTCCGGGTAGCAGCCGATGCTGGCCGCAGTCCGGGCACGTCCCGTGGGTGCGGGTCGCGGCGGTGAAACAGGGGCCACAGATTCGTCCTTCGGGCCAAGTGGCCCGGGTTCGGCCGGCGTTGCGGCCGCAGCGTGCGCAGGTGGCGGTCCCGGTGGTGCGTGGCCGGCCGCGGCTGGTGTTACGGGGGCTAAGGCCTTGGGGCTTGTCAGTCGGCATCGTCGATGATGCGTGCCCGGCGCGGGCGGACGGTGCGGTTCAGGTCGACGACGTTCGGGACGTTGGTGCCTGTTTTGCGCGCTCGGGCGTCAGCTGCTGTGACGGTGATGAGGTCCTCGGGCCCGCAGGAGAAGATGTCACAGATCGCGGCGATGGCCTGCAGTGCGACGCGTTCGGGTTTCTGGTTGACGAGCCGGTAGACCTGTGGCCGGGACAAGGTGATGCCGCGCTCGGCCAGTAAAGGGATGAGATCGGTGGTGTTGTGGAGGCCCCTTGCCGCCATGAGCTCGGAGAGGCGCCATTTGTATTCGACTTCCCGTCTCACCACTGGCCTCTCATCTGCACGCCCAGGACTTCATCCATGGTGCGGTCCAAGGCAGCCCGCAGGGTGGAGTTCCGGAAGTCGTCGCTGACGAACTGATAGATCCCGGTGGTGGAGGCATGTTCGTGGCCCATTTGATATTGCACGAATCTAGGATCCCACCCGTCCTCCAGCAGGTGCGTTGCATAGGAGCGGCGCAGGGAATGCAGGTCCAGGCCCTCCATCGGCATTCCCAGCTCGGCGAGGTAGCGCCGGAGGCGGCGCAGCAGAGTGGATTCGCAGATCAGGCCGCCGCGTTCACTGGGGAACAGGTCCAGCGTTTCAAGCGTGCCGCGCCCGTTGGCGAGCCAATCCTCGATGACACCGGCGGTCCAATCGAAGACCGTCAGGACGCTGCGGGGTTTGTAGGGGGAGCCCTTGCGTGACTTGCCAAAGCGGACCTTGCAGACACCGGCTTTCCCGAACCTGCGCGCCTGCGGGTTGGTCGCGAAGTCAACGGTTTGCAGGTGCCGGAGCTCGTTGAACCTGAGCCCGTACGAGTAGGTCACCTTGAGCATGACGGCGTCCCGGTAGGCCGCCTTCCAGCCCTTTTTGCCCGAGGCTGCAATGAGTTCGACCTGGTCGTCAGCATAGTCAAACAGCTTCTGCAGTTCGGCCTTAGTGAAGGGCCGCTTGGCAGGGCGCCCTTCGTACTCCTGGGAGTGTGAAGCAGTGTTCCAGTCAAAGAAGACCTGGGACGGGTGCGTCCCGAAGCGCTGCTCACAGACCCTGTCCCAGCCATAGTCCGGGTTCGACAGGTAAGACGAAAAACGGCGAAGGGTGGACTGGTAACCACGGATGGTGGAGTGCTTCAGCTGATGGATCGAGCGCAGATCCCCGAAATACTCCTCGACATGCTCAGGAGCCCAGTTCCAGGGGAACTCGTTCACATGGTCCACGAACCTGCGGACACACCCGATGCCCTTATCAATCGTGTCGAACTGCAGGTTCCGGGAGAGCTGCTGGTTACGCCAGCCTGTGAACATGTCCTCGAGCGTTTGTTCCTCGGGATGCAGCAGAGAAACAGAACCTAGCTGCAGCACGCGCCCGGAACCATCAACTGCCACAGCTTGCCCCCAAATCGGCCTCAAGACACATTCAATACCTGAATCAATGATTCATTAAATGCATCATCAGCACAAAACCGCAGGTCAGAGGCCCGTCAAGCAACGTCACGCCTAGGCTCCACTGCCCAGAAGCGCCAGCCTCGAAGGCGAGAATCATGAGCACGACCCCCGGAAAATCCGCGGAATTCCGGGCTGCCCATCAATTCCGTGAGGCTCCAGGGCATTGGGGCGAATTGATTCATATGATGCAATACGCAGAGTACAGCTTGTCATAATCTCTGTTATCGGCTCTCTATTTTGTCCCGGGAGAGGCCCTAAAAGGAGCTGCATACGGCATCTCAGGGCCGGCGTTTTCCTTCACATGCCGGGCGCTCAGAATCGTTCCGCCAGCGCCCGGTTCACGGCCGGGATGTCCATGAAGGCCGGGTCGAAAAGTTCATCCGAACCGGTGATCTCGGCGACCCAGAGGGAGCGTTCGGCATGGTCCGGATGCGACCGGTCGGCCAGGATGTCCATGATCTCCTCGTACCCTGGAAATCCTCCAGAGTCTTCCAGCGGGCCGCGCCGGGCACCGTAGAGCACCCGGGCCGGCGGGGTGCCTTCGTTCGCCTGTCGTTGCGAAACCAGCTCAAGCCGGTGCAGCCAGCTGTCGCCGAAGTCGTATTCATAAAATGCTGCGCCGGAGCCGAGTACCAGCAGTTGGTCCAGGGACACATCTTCCTCTGGCCTGTCGTCCGGTTCGTCACACTCGTGCCGGGGAAGCCACTGCAGGGTTTCCGGAATTTCATCACCGACCGGCCGCAGTGGCGCGAAGGGGTCATCGGCTGTGAACCTGTGCAGGTGCATGTCCTCCCACCCAAAGGCAGTTTGAAGGACCAGATGGACCTGATCCAGGGTCAGGGAACCGCGGACCTCCAGTTGACGCCAGATTTCCGGCTCACTCCCGACCAGCTCCACGCGAACAGTCAGGAGTGATTCCGGTCGGCTGTCGATCCCGACCCCAACAGATTTATTCATGCCGACCATTCTTTCAAACCCCGATGCCGGTCCCTGGAAGATCGAGACCTCTCCCCCGACGTCGATCGAGCGCTTGACAAAGTAATGGATTCGGCCCTCGATTTTTAGTGATTGGGGGTGTGATCCCACCGTTGTTACCGCGTGGCGTTCGTGCGATGATGAGGGCATGACAGCAGTTGCAGGAGCCCGTGGCGGGCTGAAGGCGCATCAGGATTCGATTCGGCTGCCGGAGGCTGAGCTTGTCCGGGACCTGCGTGACCTGCTGGGCGCGAAGCTTGTCGCCTATATCGGTTCAGTGAAGGAAACCCGGGCGGTCCGCCAGTGGGCCGACGGCGAACGGAAGCCCTCGGCCGAGGTGATGACCCGGTTGCGCCATGCCTACCACGTGGCCGCGCTCTTGGCTGAGCGCGACTCCCGGAGCGTGGTCCAGGCGTGGTTCCAGGGCATGAATCCCCAACTGGACGACGTGCCGCCGGCGCGGCTGCTCCGAGAAGGCCAGGTCGAGGATGCAGCGCAGGCGGTCCTTGCCGCCGCCCGGGCGTTCGTGGCTGCAGGCTGACGGGTGGACTTGGAACAACTGACGGCCGCAGCTGCTGACACCAGGGTATGGCGGATCGGTTTCCCTCCCGACCCGTGGGCATGGAGCGGCTGGGAATGGGCAACCAATGGCAGGTTCCCCGGCCGCTGGGATGACGTCAATGGAAACTTCCGTACCGTGTATGCCGGATCCAGCCTGCAGGCGTGCCTGCTCGAAGTGCTGGCCGGGTTCCGCCGGGACTCCCGGTTGGCCTTGGAACTGGACGAGATCGTCGAAGATGATGAAGACGCGGTGCTGTACCCGACCGTGCCGCCGGGGCAGGTTCCCCGCGAGTGGCTGGATGCCCGGGCGGCCGCCTCGGCTGAGCTTGCCGGCGCCTACTGTGCCGTCACGGACTCCCGGTCCCTCGCCGTCCTGTATCCAAACTTCATCGGCTTGGCCTTCCGTCTCGGCCTGATGGACCTCGACGCCGCAGCGTTGAAGGACGCCCGACCCCGTGAACTGACCCAGGCGATCGCCTCCTGGATCTACGAAAAGACAGACCTCGACGGGGTAACGTTTACCTCCCGCCATGGTGACGACCTGCGGCTATGGGCCATCTTCGAACGACCAGGCGATGGCTACGTCAGCCCAAAGCTGCAGCACGCCAGAACAGAGGAACTCCACCACGACAGCGACGCGATCAGGCACGCCTTTCAGATGCTCGACCTGACCTGGCAGAACGAATAAAACAGGCCTCTCCCCCGACTCCGGTTCAAGACGGTGACGGGCTACCACCAACCTCGCTTTGGCTTTCCCCCCCCGTTACCTTTTTCGTAGCCCGTTCCTGTTGCAGGATGAGGGTGTGCTGGCCTGCCGGCCCCGGCATGATTGCCGCCCCCAGTCGTCAATGATCCGAATCTTCTATATCTGTCAAGCCGCCCTCGGGACCGTGTCGTTAGGGGTGTGGAGTGCGTTCAGGGCGCGATAGAGGTGCCGGGCGAGATATCTCTTGAGGATGCGGCGGATCTCTCGTGGGTTCTTGCCTTCGGCTTTCTTGCGTTCGGCATAGACCCTGGTGGCGGGGTCGTGAACCATCCTGACGACGGTGGCCATGTGGAGTGCACTGTTCAGGCGCCTGTCGCCTCCTCTGTTGAGTCTGTGTCGGACTGTGTTCCCCGACGATGCTGGGATGGGATTGACCCCGGCCAGAGCGGCGAAGGCGGCCTCCGAGCGTACCCGGCCCAGATGCGACCAGGCTGTGTAGACCACGGCGGCGGTCACGGTCCCTATTCCTGTTTCCTCCAGAAGCGGAGCGGCGGGGCTGGACTCCAGGAGCTCCGTGGTGCGGGTGTGATTGTCCTTAAGCTCGGCGTCCAGCGTGGTGATGCGCTTGGCGAGCCGGACGGCCTCGGCCCGCGCAGTCGACAGAGCCAACTCTTCGTCGCGGGCGCGCCAGTGAGAGATCTCGGTGATCTGGGTATCGGTGAGGGGTTTACGGGCGTCGAGACCTAGGTCGATGGCCCGGAGCAGCGCGGTGAGGGCGTTGACCTTAGCGGTCCGTTCGAGCGTCATCTGCTCCCTGGCTGTGACCAGAACGCGCAGGGCGGCACGGATTCCATCGTCCTGTCGCGGGATGCGCAGATGGGCCTCGTCCAGTGGAAGAGCTGCTGCAGCGATGGCGGCCGCGTCCAGCGGATCGGATTTTCCGGCGCCCCGGCGGGCGGGTGCGTAGGCCCTAGGGGCTTCAACGACCCGGTACCCGGCCCTTCCGACGATGCCCGCGAGCAGGGCCC
>JAODMR010000167.1 GCA_025465475.1 Micrococcaceae bacterium | reverse complement strand
TGGTCAAGGGTGTGCTGTCGCTGATGGCGGACCTGGCGAAGTCCGGCATGACGATGGTGGTGGTGACCCACGAGATGGGTTTCTCCCGCAATGTCTCCGACTCCGTGACCTTCATGGACGCCGGTGTTGTGGTTGAGACAGGTGCCCCTGACCAGCTGTTCCTGGATCCGCAGACGGAACGGTTACAGAACTTCCTGTCCGACGTGCTTTAGGGACGGACCAGAAAAGGGCTGTGGTACCAGCGCAGGTGCGCTGGTACCACAGCCCTTTTTGTCGTGCTGCTTAGCCCGCGGGAGCCACCTCCGGGACGGTGGCCTGCGCTGCTGCCCGGGCGGCGGCGGGAAGCGCGTCGAAAATGGCGTTCATTGCATCGTCGTCGTGGGCCGCGGAGAGGAACCAGGCCTCGTAGACCGACGGTGGCAGGTACACGCCCGATCCCAGCATGGAATGGAAGAACGGCGCGTACCGGAAGACTTCCTGGGCCTGCGCGTCCGCATAGTTGTGCACGCCGTTGGCCGAGGTGCCGAAGGCGACGGAAAAGAGGTTCCCGGCCCGCTGGATCGAGTGGTCCACGCCTTCGGCCGACAGCGCCTCGGAGAGGGCAGTGGAGAGCTGCAGGGAGGCGGCGTCCACCGTCCGGTACACATCGGCGGTGGCTGCGGTGAGGGTTGCGACACCGGCGGCCATCGCCACCGGGTTTCCTGACAGGGTGCCGGCCTGATAGACCGGTCCCAGCGGGGCGAGGTAGTCCATCACCTCGGCGCGGCCGCCCAGGGCCGCCGTCGGCAACCCGCCGCCGATGACCTTGCCGAAGGTGAACAGGTCGGGCGCCCAGCCTTCCTGCTGCCCGGTCAGGCCCCAATACCCTGCGGCGCTGGTGCGGAAACCCGTGAGCACCTCATCCAGGATCAGCAACGCTCCGTGCTTGCGGGTGATGCGGCTCAGCCCGGCGTTGAAGCCCTCCCCCGGTGTCACCACGCCCATGTTCGCCGGCGCCGCTTCAGTGATGATGGCGGCAATGTCGGCGCCACGCGCGGCGAAGGCCGCTTCCACTGCGTCGAGGTCGTTGTACGGCAGCACCAGCGTTTCCGCGGCGGTTGCCGCGGTAACACCGGCGGAACCGGGCAGGGCCAGCGTCGCGACGCCGGAACCGGCCGACGCGAGCAGCCCATCAAGGTGGCCGTGGTAGCAGCCGGCGAACTTGATGATCAGGTTCCGGCCGGTGAAGCCGCGGGCCAGCCGCACGGCGGTCATGGTCGCCTCGGTGCCCGTGGAAACCATCCGGATGCGTTCGACGGCGGGTACCCGGCCCTGCACCAGGGCGGCGAGGTCGGCTTCTGCCGGGGTGGAGGCGCCAAAGCTCAGGCCATGGTCGACGGCGGCGTGCACTGCGGCGAGCACGTCCGGGTGGGCGTGCCCCAGCAGGGCAGGGCCCCAGGAGCAGACCAGGTCGACGTAGCGTTGTCCGTCCGCGTCGGTGAGGTAGGGACCGGCGGCGTCCACGATGAAGCGGGGCACCCCGCCAACGGAGCCGAAGGCCCGGACAGGGGAATTGACTCCTCCGGGCATCAGGGTTTGGGCGCGGCCAAACAGTTCCGCTGAGACACTCATTTGCTCTCCTTCAGCCATCCGGCCAGCTCGGGCGCCCAGTAGGTGAGCACCATGTTTGCGCCGGCACGTTTGATGCTCAGCACGGATTCCTCGATGGCGCGGCGGCGGTCGATCCAGCCATTCGCGGCGGCCGCCTCGATCATCGCGTATTCACCGGAGATCTGGTAGGCGGCGACCGGCACCGGAGACATGGCCGACACGTCGGCCAGAATGTCCAGGTAGCTCATGGCCGGCTTCACCATGATCATGTCGGCGCCCTCTTCCAGGTCCAGTTCAACCTCCAGCAGCGCCTCCCGCCGGTTCGCTGAGTCCATCTGGTACGTCCGGCGGTCGCCCTTGAGCTGGGAGTCCACCGCCTCGCGGAACGGGCCGTAGAAGGCTGACGCGTACTTGGCGGCGTAGGCCAGCACGGCGGTCTCCTGGTGCCCTGCCGCATCCAGCGCCTGCCGGATCACGGCGACCTGGCCGTCCATCATTCCTGACGGGCCCAGCACGGCGGCGCCTGCCTCGGCGTGGGCCACAGCCATCTGCGCGTAGATTTCCAGGGTCGCGTCGTTGTCCACGACGCCGGCGTCGTTGAGCACGCCGCAATGTCCATGGTCCGTGAACTCGTCAAGGCAGACGTCGCTCATGATCACCAGGTCATCGCCCACCTCGGCTCGGACGTCGCGGATGGCCTGGTTGAGCACGCCGTTCGGGTCCAGGGCCCCGGACCCGACGGCGTCCCGGACTTCGGGAACCCCGAAAAGCATGATGCCGCCCAGTCCGAGTTCGACGGCTTCAGCCGCCGCCCGTTTGAGCGAATCAGTGCTGTGCTGCACAACCCCGGGCATGGAGGAGAGCGGGTTGGGCTGGTCCAAGCCTTCGCGGATGAAGGCGGGGAGGATCAGTTCGGCCGGGTCAAGCCGGTATTCGGCGGTCAGCCTGCGCATCGCGGGGGTGGTGCGCAGGCGGCGGGGGCGGTGCTGGGGGAAACTCATGAGTGCTCCTTCGGGCGGACGGCAGGGGAAAGTGGGGTGCACGGCGCGGTACGGGGGCCGGCAGGGGCTGAGGCAGGTGAGGTGCCTGGCGCCGGGCCGGAGCCCGCTGCCCTGACGGCGCGGCGGAGAGCATCGATGATGCCCTCCGGAGTCGGTGTGGCGGCGGTTGCTGCAACGGCCAGGCCCGCGCGCCGCGCTGCTTCCCGGGTTGGCTCACCGATGGCGATCAGCAGGCACGACGGCGGGAGCGGGGCCAGCAGCCGGGCGATGGCTGCGGCGGCACTTCCGGATGCGGCGAGCACTGCCTGGATGGTCCCGGCGGCAATCTCTGCGGCGGCCGTCTGCGGGTCCAGCCGCGCCAAGGAACTCCCTGCCGGGTCCTGCCGGGGCTCGGTCAGGGCGGCAGCCGGCCGGGCGGGATAGTCGACGGTGCGGTACGCGGTCACGGCGTCCACGGCAGCGCCCTTGGCGGTGAGTTCTCCGCCCAGCCGCGGCGATGCCAGGTCGGACTGGGGCAACAGGACAGACGCCGGGCCTGCGGGCCAGATCGCCGCCAGGCCACCGGCTGAGGAGTCTGTTTCAGGGATCAGGTCCACCCGCAAGCCGGCAGCGGCCAGGGCAGCCCCGGTGGCGGTCCCGACGGCTGCCACGCGCGTTCCGGCGGGGATGAGATCCGTGGGAGCGATCCCTGCCTCGGCACAGTGGCGTTGCAGGGCGGCGACGGTGGTGCTGCTGGTGATGACGAGCCAGTCGTACGCTCCGGCGGTGAGCCGCCGCAGGCCATCCCGAAGGGCTTCCTGGTCGGAGGCGCACTCGAAGTCGATCAGGGGAACCAGGACAGGTTCAGCTCCGGCCGTGCGCAGGGCTGACGCGAGTGCGGCTGCCTGCCCGGGGTTGCGGGTGATGGCCACCCGCAACCCCGCCAGTGCCGTCTGCGTGGAACTTCGGTTGGCCCGTTCACTGGCTGCGGCGTTCGCCGAAGCTGGAATCATCGGCTGCTGCCGGCCAGGTCCGCCAGGTCGGCTGCGCCCTGGGCGAGCAGCTCTTCGGCCAGTTCAATGCCCAGCAGCGTGGCGCCGATTTCGGTGAGGCCGTCGGTGGCTTTCCTGCTGCGGACGGTACGCGAGCCGTCCACGGCGCACACGACGGCGTCCAGTTGCAGCATGCTTCCCTTGCGGATGGCCAACGCGCCGACGGGGGCGCTGCAGCCTGCCTCCAGCCGGGCCAGCAGCGCGCGCTCGGCGGTAACGGCCAAGCGTGTGTCAGCGTCATCCAGCGCAGCCAGGGCCTGCGTCAGCTCGGGACGGGGCGCCCCTGCAGGACCGAGCCCTCCGATGGCGTCGGTGGCCCGGCATTCCACAGCGAGGGCGCCCTGTCCCGGCGCCGGCAGCATGACGCTGCTATCGAAATATTCGCTCACCACGTTGCTGCGGTCCATGCGGAGCAGCCCCGCAGCGGCAAGGACCACCGCGTCCAGGTCGGCAAATTTTCCTGCCACCCGAGTTGCACCGTCGAGGGTTTCCGGGTTGCCGGGAAGACCAGGCACGCGGGCCAACCGGGTGTCCACGTTGCCGCGGATGTCCACGACCTCCAGGTCGGGCCGGGCGGCCCGCAGCTGGGCTGCCCGGCGCGGTGAGCCGGTGCCCACCTTGGCGCCCGCCGGGAGGTCCTTGAGTGTTTTCCCCTCGCGGGCGCACAAGGCGTCCCGAACGTCCACCCGGGCGGGAATGGCAGCCATGGTGAGTCCTGCTGCCGCTCCGGTTGGCAGGTCCTTGAGGGAGTGCACCGCAACATCGCAGCGGCCGGTCAGCAGGGCATCGCGCAGCGCGGTGACGAAGACCCCGGTGCCGCCCATTTGGGACAGCGGGCCGGTCAGGACGTCACCGTCGGTCTTGACGTGCACCAGTTCCACGGCGAAGCCGCCGACCGCGGAGAGCCGGTCGGCGGTCTGCTGCGTCTGGGTCAGTGCCAGCTTGCTGGCACGGGTTCCGATCCGAACAGCCACTACGCCCCGGCCTTCGCGGTATCCGGGTACGGATCGGCGCCGGTTCCAACGGTGGTGTCCGCACCGGCGATCGTGGGTTTCTGCGTCCGGAAGTTGGCGCAGCAGCCGGGCCGGCACACGTCATACCAAGGCCCCAGGGACGTGACGGCCGGGCGGTCGGCAATATGGTTTGCAACGGTCCGTTCGGAGATCAGGTCCACCAGGCCGGCCACAAACTTGCTGTGCGTACCGGGGGTGGGGACCCGGTCGAAGGCCAGTCCCAACCGTTCGCTGGTCTCCTTGGCTTCGGTGTCGAGGTCCCAGGCGACCTCCATGTGGTCGCTGACGAACCCCAGCGGCACAACGACAACGCCGCCGACCTTCTTTTCGGCCAGCTCCTCCAGGGCGTCGTTGATGTCCGGTTCCAGCCAGGGCACATGCGGGGCTCCGGAGCGGGACTGGTAGACCAACGACCATTCCAGCGGACCGGCCGCCGGGTCGGCCGCTTCAAGCCGGCGGATGATCTCCGCCCCAGTCGCCAGGTGCTGCGCCACATAGGCGGAGTCCTGCTCAAAACGGCGGGGCTCATCATCGGAGCGTCCGGAGGCCTCGGCGTCGCGGGTGGGAATGGAGTGCGTCGCGAAGAGGACGTGCACCGGCGCCTCGGGGGTGCCGGCGGTCGCGAGGGCCTGCCGGACCTTGGCCAGGCCGGCGGTGGTGCCTTCGAGGAATGGCTCCACGAATCCGGGGTGGTCAAAGTATTGCCGGACCTTATCCACCTCCAGCTTGCCGTCCAGGCCAGTTTCCGTCAGGGCCACGCCAATGTCTTCCCGGTACTGGCGACAGCTCGAGTAGCTGGAGTAGGCACTGGTGGTGACCATCAGGATCCGGCGGTGACCGGCGTCGTAGGCTCCCTGCAGGGTCTGCGGAAGGTACGGGTTCCAGTTGCGGTTGCCCCACAGCACGGGAAGGTCAATGCCCCGGGCAGCCAGTTCGGCCTCCAGGGCCGCCTTCAAGGCACGGTTCTGCCCGTTGATGGGGCTGATGCCGCCGAAGGCCCGGTAGTGATGGCTGACTTCCTCAAGCCGCTCGTCGGGGATGCCCCGGCCGCGGGTGACGTTGCGCAGGAACGGGAGCACGTCATCCTGGCCTTCGGGGCCGCCGAAGGATGCCAGCAGGATCGCATCGTAGTCCTTCGGTGCCATCCGGCCACGGTCGGTGACCGGGTTGGCTTCGGTTGATACGTCCAGGCTCACCGCAGTACCTCAGCAATCTCGGCAGCGGTGACCCGCCGGCCGGTGTAGAACGGAATTTCCTCGCGGACGTGCATGCGCGCCTCGGTGGCACGCAAGTGGCGCATCAGGTCGACCAGATCCAGCACGTCGTCCGATTCCAGCCCCAGGATCCATTCCCAGTCTCCCAGCGCAAAGGAGGAAACGGTGTTGGAAAGGACCTGGGGGAAGTCCCGGCCAAGTAGACCGTGGTCGCGCAGCATCTTGCCGCGCTCGGCGTCCGGCAGGATGTACCACTCGTAGGACCGCACAAAGGGGTAGACACAAACCCAGCCCTTGGGCTCCTGGTTGCGCATGTAGGAGGGCACGTGGCTCTTGGCGAATTCGGCTTCGCGATGCACACCCATGGCCGACCAGGCGATCTCCGTGCCGGCGAACAGGTCGCTCCGGCGGATGTCCCGGATGGCCTGCTGCAGTCCATCGGCGGTGGGACCGATCAGCCAGAGCATGACGTCGGCGTCCTGGCGCATGGCGGAGACGTCATAGGCTCCGCGCAACACGATGTTTTTTTCCCGCAGTTCCGCGACGAGTTCCTCGAACGCAGCGACCCGGCGGTCACCGCCGGCCGCGGGCAGTCCAGCACGCTTGAACACTGTCCAGAGCGTGAACGGCCGCTGCGCTGCAGCCGCATCCTCATCAACTGGCGACGTTTTAGTGACAGATTCGGCAAAAGTGTTGCTCATGCGTACAAGTCTGCCCCTTGGGGAGTCAAACCCGAAAACGCAAAAGCTCTACAAGTGGTAGAAGTCGCCAAAGTCACAAAAGGCTGCTTCAGCTGCCTTCCGGCTGCGCCTCCGACAGGCGTTGGGCCACTTCGCTGCGGGCGTCCGCGACGACGGCTGCCAGGCCGTTGCCGGCCAGCCACCCCCCGGTCAGCACCAGCCCGGGAACACCGCGGGCCGCCTGCCGGGTCGCCGTGCGCCGGGCGCGGGACCCGACGGCGGCAAAGGGCAGGGTTCCCTGCCACCGCACCACGTCCCAGCCGAGGACGTCTTCGGCCCGGATGGGTTGTTCCAGCAGAGCGGTGGCATCCGCGAGCGCCATGGCGAGCAGTTCCTGGTCGTTGGGCTGTTGGGGCTGCTCAAGGCGGACCGGACTGGCCGGCTTGACGCTTTCCGACCGCCCGTAGGACAGCCGGAGCACGTGCGTTCCCGGCCCCGCTTCAGAGGCGAGCCACGGCCATTTGGCTGTGGCGTGGGTGAGCGCCTTGGCCCGGATCCCTGGTGTCTGGGGTGCCACCAGCACACCGGTGCCACGGGGGTGGACATCCAACTCGGGCAGGTCCACCACCAGCGTCACCAGCCGGACGTCCGGTCCGGGCTGGGGTTCATGCACGGCCAGGTCGGGTACCGCACCGCCGAGGAGCCGTACTGCCGTTGGGCCGTCGGTCGCCACCACCAGCAGCTGCGCGTCTCCTTGCCACTTGCCTGCTCCGACCACCCAGCCGTCGCCGGTCCGGCGGATGCCGCTGACCTTGGCCTGCGTGCGCAGTTGTGCACCACGCTCCCGCAGTGACGCCTCCAGTGCCTGCACCAGCGTGTACATGCCGCCCCGCAGACCGCCGACGGCGGAGCCGGCCTTGGACGCGCTGCGCTGTTCGCGGACCGCGGCCGAGAGGGACCCGTGTGTTCGAACGGCCTGGCGCAGGCCGGGCGCAATGACGTCCACGTCCAGGACGGCCGGATCTGCCGAGTGCACTCCTCCCACCACTGGCGCGACCAGTCGTTCCAGCACCGCGGGACCCATCCTGGCCAAAACCAGGTCCGCAACACTGCTGGTTTCAGTTTCGGTGCCGACGCTTGCCGGCAGTTGGAGGTCCATGGTGGCGCGGGCGACACCTTCGGGACCGAGCGCGGCACGCACTTCCTCAGCGTCCAGGTCTGCCGGGATACCCAGCAGCCCAGTCCTGGGTAACGGCACTGCCGATCCCGGCAACTGCACCCAGGCGCCCTCCGGGTCAGGGTCAGTCACCTGGTCCGCCAATCCCACTTCAGCGGCAAGGTCGGCCACCGCGGTGGAGCGGGTCGCGAAGGACTCGGCTCCGCTGTCCAGGGTCAGTCCCGCCACCTGGTGGCTGCCCACGCAGCCGCCGAACCGGCTGGAGGCCTCCAGCACCGTCACCCGGTAACCGGCTGTCAACAGGTCGTGGGCAGCGGTCAGGCCTGCCATGCCGCCCCCGACGACCACAGCGTGCGGCAGCGTCGGATCGGCCGCCCGGCGCTGGCCCGGCGCGTGCGGCAGGTGCAGGTGCGGCAACTTGAGGTCGGGAAGCTTCAGGTCGGACAGGTGCAGGTCCGGGAGCCGCAGGTCCGACAAATGCAGGTCCGGCAGGTGCAGGTCCGGCCGCTTGGACTCCGGCCGCTCCGCGCGATCCTTTCCGGCCGTCTCGGCGCGGTCGGGGCGCTTGGACTCCGGCCGCTCCGCGCGATCCTTTCCGGCCGTCACGGCTGCACCGAGTGGATCAGATCCACCACGCGGGTGAGGATGTCCGGGTCCGTTTCGGGCGGAACGCCGTGGCCCAGGTTCACCACGTGGCCGGGGGCGGCGGAACCCGCCGCCAACACGTCCCGGACGTGGGCTTCCAGCACTGGCCAGGGGGCTGCGAGGAGGGCTGGGTCGATGTTTCCCTGCAGGGGGACCTTGCCGCCCAATCGGCGGTTGGCCTCGTCCAGCGGCAGACGGTAGTCCACGCCGACGACGTCGACGCCCACGTCGTACATGGCGCCGAGCAGTTCCGAAGTACCCGTGCCGAAGTGCACCAGTGGCGCCCTCAGGTGCCGGACGTGCTCCAGCGCACGGGCCGAAGCCGGGGCCACCTGATTGGTGTAATCGCGCAGCCCCAGCGACCCGGCCCAGGAGTCAAAGAGCTGTCCGGCGCTGGCGCCGGCTTCCAGCTGGGCCCGCAGGAAAAGGCCTGAGGCGTCTGCCGCCCAGGCGGCAAGCGCCTGCCAGGTTTCCGGGTCCGCATGCATCATGGTGCGCGGTCCCAGGTGGTCGCGGGACGGCTTGCCCTCGACCATGTAGGCCGCCAACGTGAAGGGAGCGCCGGCGAAGCCGATCAACGGCGTCGAACCCAGCTCGTCCACGGTCAACCGGACAGCTGCGCGGATCGGTTCCAACGCCTCCTCCGTCAACCGCGGCAGGGCCGCGACGTCGGCGGCAGAACGGATGGGTTGTTCCAGGACGGGTCCGACACCGGGCACGATGTCAACGCCGACGCCGGCCAGCTTGAGTGGGATGACGATGTCAGAGAAGAAAATTGCCGCATCGACGTCGTGCCGCCGAACCGGCTGCAACGTGATTTCCGCCGCCAGATCCGGGTTGAGGCAGGATTCAAGCATGCCGATTCCCTGGCGTACCTTGCGGTACTCGGGAAGGGAACGCCCGGCCTGGCGCATGAACCACACCGGTCGGCGGCTCGGCTTACCAGCCCGGTACGCGGTGATCAGCGGCGAATTCGCGGTGCGGCCATCCATCAACGGATGTGTCGGGCTAAGAGTCATAGTCCTGATTCTGCCCGTTATTCCTGTCCAGGGGCTAACCGCCAGGGGGTTCCGGCCCGCATCCCTGCGCCCGGGAGCGGGGATGGTAGTCAGCAGAATCACACTCCGCGGGGGCCGGTTTGGGCACCCTTGCTTGTCTGTTACCCGCTTGGGGTCGGTACTATGAAAGGGCTGTGGTCCTATTCTCCCTTGTTGCTTCCCATGCCGATATCGACCTCGAGACCGTTGCCCGCCTGAGTGCCGGCGCCTCCGAGGTCGCCTCCTCCGTGCTATCGGAAAACCCGCAGGTGTTGGGCGCCGTCGCCCTTGCCACCTGCAACCGATATGAGATTTACGCCGAGGCGCGCAGCGCTGACGACGTTGAAGCGGCGCGCGCCGCCGTCGTCGACCAGATCAGCGCACACAGCGGACTGCCCGAGCAAACCGTTTCCACAGCTTTTGAAACCCGCAGCGGAGAAGCCGTCAGCCAACACCTGTTCGCCGTGAGCGCGGGCCTTGACTCGGCTGTCGTGGGTGAACGCGAAATCGCCGGGCAGGTGCGTCGGGCCCTGATTGGATCACAGCAGGACGGCACCGCAAGCCCTGCCCTGGTACGCCTCTTCCAGGCTGCCTCCCGGACGGCCAAGGACGTGGGAGCGCAGACGGCTTTGGGCAGCCGGGGACTGTCAATCGTTTCCGTCGCCCTGGATCTGGCGCAGGAACTCGCTGACACCTCCGCTCCTGGCTGGCGGCAGAAGAGGGCAGTCATCATCGGTACCGGCGCCTACGCCGGGGCGACCATGGCCAAGCTGGCTGAACGCGGCTGCACGGATGTGTCCGTGTACTCCTCCTCCGGCCGTGCGGAGGCGTTCGTGGCGAGCAGGGGCGGAACCGCCCTCACCGCTTCAACGTTGCCCACCGCCGTCGCCGAAGCTGACATCCTCATTGGCTGCAGCGGATCCGAATACCGGATCGAGGCCGCCGACATTGAGGCCGTTCGCGGGTCTGCCGCCCGGCCGCTCATCATCCTTGACCTCGCCCTGACCCGGGACTTCGATCCGGCCGTCGCGGACCTGCCCGGCGTGGAATTGCTGACCCTGGAGTCGGTCCGGCTGGCCGCACCCCAGGAACAGACGGAGTCCCTCACCCAGGCCAGCAGCATTGTTGCCGAGGCGGCGAAGAGCTTTGAACAGCAGCAGAGCGCCCGATCGGTCGACGCTGCCATCGTTGCCCTGCGCCGGCACACCATGGGCGTCCTGGAGACCGAAATTGAACGGGTGCGGGCGCAGCACGGCTGCACGGCCGCCGCCGAAGAAGTCGAATTCGCCATGCGGCGGATGGTGAAGTCCCTGCTGCACATACCGACGGTGCGGGCCCGTGAACTGGCCGCCAACGGCGAGCAGGAGGCCTACGTCGCCGGGCTGCACGCCCTGTTTGGTATCGAAGTGCAGCAGCCGGGCCAGGTTGGCGTCGCCTCAAGCGCCCCCGACCGGAGCGCTGCCGAATGCCCCGTGGAGCACGGCACCCTCCGCGCCCAGGAATCCGCCTAACCGCCCGTAGGGGTCGTCCGGGATGCAGTCCCGAGGGCCGCAGTACACCCCTTAGGCCTGCAGTGCACCAAGCAGGGCAGCCCCTGCCGCCCAGCCGGAAGCCGCCAGGACCGCCCCCATCAGCAGCAGCCACACCGCCGCAGGCACCCCTGTCCGACGCCACAGCCAGTAGGCGTCCGAGCTGGGCAACTCGGAGCGTCGACGCATATGGACGCCCACCACGTTTCCCCACGCACGAAGTGCCCCCACCAGCAGGGCAGCCCCCAAAGCGACCAGCACATAGCCCTGCACGCCGGCCGGGCACAACAGCAGCAGCGCCAGGGACGCGATCGCGCAGACCAGCACAGCCAGCACACCGAACCAGTTCCGGATAAACAACAAGGTCAGGACGACGACGACACTGCCGGCCAGCAGGGCGGGACCCTGCCAGCCCGTTGTCGCCGCCGTCACCAACGCGGCGCCGAGGACTGCCGGAAAGGGGTATCCCCAGAAGGCCGACCACACGGCGGGCCACCGTCCCCTGGCCAACGTGTGGGTGGTGCCGGACTGGTTCAGCCGAATACGGATTCCCGTCAGGCGCTGCCCTGTCATCAAGGCAGCGGCTGCGTGGCCCAGTTCGTGGACCACGGTGATGTACACCCCGAAATAGCGCCACACCCGTGGCGGCACCGCCAGCATCAGTGCACCGGCCAGGAGCAGGGTTAACGCCAGCGGAGTGAGCTCCGGCGGGGCTTGCCGGGCCAACTGGCGCGTAGCCACGCCCAACCAGCCAGCTGCTTCCATCCGTTGAACTCCCCTCTGTCCGCTGTCACGGTCTGCCTACTTCCCACCGGGTCCGGTCCAATGTACCCGGCAAGGCTGATGAGAAGCTGCAACGCCTCTGCTCCGCCGGGCATGGAACGATGAGGGGAGCCGGTTCCGCGCCGAGCGGATTTGAAATGGAAGACAGGATACGGGCATGCAGGTGGACGTCGTGGTGGTCGGTGGCGGAGCGATGGGCTCTGCCGCAGCGCTCAGCGTGGCCCGGAACGGGCAGTCGGTCGTCCTGCTGGAACAGTTCGAAGCCGGCCACCACCTGGGCGCTTCGCATGGAGCCACCCGCAACTTCAACCTGGCCTATTCGGAACCGACATACCTGGAGATGGTGCAGGAAGCACGGACGCTGTGGGATGAGCTCGCCGCCGAATCCGGGCTGCAGCTGCTCGATCTCGTGGGGCTGGTCAACCACGGTCGGGTGGACCTCCTGAGAGGCGTGCACAGCGCGCACCGGTCGTTAGGCATCTCCAGTGAATTCCTGCCGGCGGAGGAAGCCGAGGCCCGCTGGAAGGGCATGCGGTTCCGCAGCGAGGTCCTCTACGTGCCCTCGTCCGGACGTGTCCGGGCCGACCAGGCGCTGGCCGCCCTGCGCCTGGTCGCCGAACGGCTCGGTGCCCGGTTCTGCTACTCCACTCCGGTCCGCGACATCGTCGTTGCTGGTGCCGACTCCGTCGTCGTCGTCACCGATCGCACCGAGTACCGTGCCAGGCGGGTCATCGTGACCGCCGGCGCCTGGAGTTGGAAACTGCTGGCGGGAATACTGCCCTTGCCGCCGCTGACCGTCACCCAGGAGCAACCGGCCCATTTCCGGTTGCTGGAGCCGG
The DNA here is from genome assembly GCA_025465475.1 of Micrococcaceae bacterium. Taxonomy (GTDB): domain Bacteria; phylum Actinomycetota; class Actinomycetes; order Actinomycetales; family Micrococcaceae; genus Arthrobacter_M. The sequence goes on along the minus strand of JAODMR010000167.1, from coordinate 18,182 downwards.
ATATGGCCCGGAACTGGCCAAGTTTCAATCACGCCCCGGAGCCGGGTGTGCCCGAAGACTCCTACTGGTACAGCCCGGTCTACGGCATGCTGACCCCTGGCGAGGGCGTGAAAGCGGGATGGCACGGGGTGGGGCCCGTCGTCGATCCCGACCGGCGGAACTTCCTGCCGGAACCGGCCCAGTTGGAGGCGCTACGCCGCTATGCACGGGAATGGCTGCCCGGCGTGGACCCGGACGCCTGCGTGCCAATCAGTTGCACCTACACCTCCACGGCCACCGGAAACTTCATTCTGGACCGGTTTGGACCAGTGGTGGTGGGCGCAGGCTTCTCCGGTCACGGCTTCAAGTTCACCCCCGCCGTGGGCCGCGTCCTGGCCGACCTGGCCGACGGAACTCCCGCCCCGGCGTTGTTCGCCGCCGCCGCAAACTGACGGGGCCAGCCGGTGTCGGAGGCGAACGGGCGGGACCGGATCAGCCGGCGTCGGGAGCGAGGGGATAGGGTGGGCCAATGCTGCCGCAACCGTCGGTACAGATTCGTCGGGTCTACGCCGAACCGTTGGCATCCGATGGGACCCGCGTCCTGGTCGATAGGCTGTGGCCGCGCGGCCTCACCAAGGAACGTGCCCGCCTTGATCAGTGGTGCAGGGACATCGCCCCGACGGCGGACCTTCGGAAGTGGTACGCGCACGATCCGGCCCTCTTCGACGAATTCAGCAGGCGGTACCGGGCGGAACTGCAATCCCCCGCGGCGGAAGCGATCCTCGACCGGTTCCGGGCGTTGGCGCGCGAGGCTCCGCTGACCCTGCTGACGGCGACCAAGGATCCCGACATCAGCGCGGCGGCAGTGTTGTCGGCCCTGATCCAGCAGCAGCCTTCCTAAGCGCAGCGCCAACCCTTCCTAGTAGGTGTAGAAACCCTCGCCGGTGGAGGTCCCCAGCTTGCCCTGGTCGAGGTAGTTCTCCTTCAGGAGCGCGGCAAAGCGCTCCGACTGCGGATTGGAACCCGCGGATGCGATGTTGTAGGCGGTCGTGAGGCCAACGACGTCGTAGATCTGGAAGGGTCCGGCCGGCGCGCCGGTGGCGATGCGCCAGGTCCTGTCGATGGTCTCGTGGTCGGCGACGCCGTCAACCAGAAGTCCGGCCGCGGCGTTGAGCAGGGGGACCAGGAGGGAGTTGAGCACGTACCCTGCTTTCTCCTTCCTCAGTTCGATGGGCACCATTCCGCTGCCCTTGGCGAACGCGACGACGGCGGCATACACCTCGGGTGAGGTGTCGCTGGTGCCCATGATTTCGGCGGTGTTGTGCACCCAGACCTGGTTGGCGTAGTGCAGTGCCAGGAAGCGGTCGGGGCGGCCGGTGAACTCCTTCAGGTCGCTCGGCAGCAGCGTCGAGGAGTTGGTGGCGAAGATGGTCCTTTCCGGGGCCAAGGCGGCCAATCGGGTATAGATCCCGCGTTTCAGCTCCAGGTTCTCGGGTATGGCCTCGATCACCAGGTCCGCGTCGGCGACCGCGTCGGCCAGGTTGGAGGTGAGCCTGATGGCGTGCAGTGCGGCGTCGGCCGGAATGCCTGCCGTCTGCGGAACTCCTACGGACCGGTAGGTTTCCACGAGCCTGGCGAACCGTTCCCCGGCACCGGCGAGCGCCTGGTCGCTGACGTCGTAGGAGGTCACCGAGTAGCCGGAAAACGCTGCCTGGTACGCGATTTGGGATCCCAGAACACCGGTGCCCAGCACCGTGATCTTTGAAAGGTGGAACATGGGTGAATGTCCTTCCGGGACGGCCGAACCGTTCCCTTGGCGGCCTGGTTGCTCAGTCACTGGTTGCTCAGTCACTGGTTGCTCAGTCAGTGGTTTCTCAGTCACTGGTTGCTCAGTCACTGGTGCGCCGGCTCTTCCTGCGGCTGCGGCGCGTGCGGCACCACGCGGTCCAGGAAATCCTCGACGACGGCGGCGAACTGGTCGGGCTGTTCGATCTGCGGCATGTGTCCGGCCTTGGGAAAGACGTGCGTTTCTGCTGCCGGCAGTGCGAGGACTGCCGCCTCAAGGTGGCTGGACGGCAGGATGTGGTCGTGGTCGCCCCAGAGGACCAGGGTAGGAATATTCAGCGCGGGCAGTGCCGCGAGAAGGGATGCCCGCCATTCCGGTCGGACCCCGCGGAAGGTGCCTAGATCCCGGGCAATCTCCAGCATGGTCCTGGTGTGGGCGGGGCGCCGGGCAAGGGCGTAGGCATGGTGCACCCTAGCCCGGGTGACTGCGCTCTTGTCGTAGAAGATTGCCCGAACGGTGCGCGAGGAATTCTGCAGGTTGGGCCGCATCATCAGGGCGCCCACCGGCCGGATGGCCAGCAGCCGGAGGGCCAGGGTAACTTCCTCGCCGAATCCTGCGCTTCCGGCCAGCACCAGCGCGGCCACACGGTCGGGATGGGCGACGGCAAAGGCCATGGCGACAGCTCCGCCCAGGGAGTTGCCAAGAACAGGAATCGCGGAGGTCACGCCGACCGCGTCAAGGAAGCCGGGCAGGATGCCGGCGAGCTTGGCGAGGGTGGCACTGCCCGGCAACCGGTCGGAATAGGCGAATCCCGGCAGGTCCAGGCTGTACACGGTATGCCGGGCAGACAGCAGGTCATGCTGTTCGTTCCAGTCCTCCAGGCTTTGGCCAATGCCATGCAGCAGGAGCACCGGTTCACCCTGCCCTGTGACCCGGTACCGCAGGCGGGTGGCACCAACCGTCACCCAGGCACTGCCGGGCAGGTTGGGTTTTTCCCCTTCGGGGAACGGCTCGGGGACGGCCGGTCGTTCCCCCGCCCGCTGAAACCGGACGTCGTCAGTGACCCGGCCGAGCCGGAGCAGGCCGAAGTCGCGCACATAATTCTGGTGCAGCCGCCACGGTGAGGCCGCCCCCTGGTGGGGCAGGTCCCGAATGCTTCGGTGCACATAGCCAGCCTGCAGATCTATCAGCGGCACGACCTTTCCGGCAGCAACAGCTGCCGGAGGCTGGGGCGTCATCATGTCGAAGCCGCGGCGGTCCATGTGTTTAAGCACCCGACACACGTAGCGCGCCACCAGGTCGGCCTTGAGCGTCCAGGAGGCGTTGGTGTAACCGATGGTGAGTGCAAAGTTTGGCACACCGGAGAGCATCATTCCCTTATAGGCCAGGGTTTTCGCCACCTCGACGGGAACTCCGTCCACGCTCAGGCTGATACCCCCGATCACGAGCAGGTTCAAGCCCGTGGCGGTGACGATGATGTCCGCGTCGAGCTCCCTTCCCGAGGCCAGGGAGAGTCCCGTTGGCGTGATGCGGGTGATGCCGTCAGTGACGATGTCGGCGGTCCCGCTGCTGATCGCTCGGTAGAGGTCGCCGTCGGGAATCGCGCAAAGCCGTTGGTCCCAGGGGTTGTACGACGGGGCGAGGTGCGTGTCGACCGGGAATCCCGCCGGCAGTTTTGCCACGGCCGATTTGCGTAGCAGGGCTTTCATGGTCTCCGGGCGCCGCCTGCTGAGCTGGTAGGTGAACATCGAGTAGGCAATGTTCTTTGCCCGGACAAGGTTGTACGCCAGCTGACCCGGCAGCCGGCCCCGCAGGCGGTCCGCCAGATGGTCACGGGAGGGCACCGGGGCGATGAACGTCGGTGAGCGCTGCAGCATCGTGACGTGGGATGCTTTCGCCGCCATCGCCGGTACCAGGGTCACGGCTGTGGCGCCGCTGCCGATAACGACCACGCGCTTGCCCTCGTAGTCCAAATCGTCCGGCCAGTGCTGGGGATGGATGATCGGGCCGGGAAAGGTGTCGGAGCCCGGAATTGCTGGTGTGTAGCCCTCGTCGTAGCGGTAGTAGCCCGAACAGACGAACAGGAAGGAGCAGGTTAGGGTGACCGTTTGGGGACCAGCGTCGTCGCCGGGCTGGTCCGGCGACGAACGCTCGGCGATAACCGTCCAGCAGGCCCGTGCGCTGGACCATTCGGCGGACCTCACGCGGTGGTTCAACCTGATGTGTTGCCCCAGGCCCTCATCGGCGACCGTGGCGTGAATATAGTCGCGGATGGAGTCGCCATCGGCGATGGCCTTGGCGTCGGTCCAGGGGCGGAAGGAGTAACCCAGGGTGTACATGTCGGAGTCGGACCGGATGCCCGGATAGCGGAACAAGTCCCAGGTTCCGCCCACGGCCCCGCGGGATTCGAGGATCAGCACCGACTTTTCCGGGCACTCCCGCTTCAGGTGGCTTGCCGCGCCGACCCCGCTCAGGCCGGCGCCCACGATTAACACATCAACGTGTTCTGTCATGCGACCAATCTATCGACACTGTGTTGACTCTTTCAACGGGGTGTCGATTATTTTCTGGCTAGAGTTGCATCATGGCCGCTCACGGACGCAGAAATACCCGGCTTTCCGGGGATGACAGGCAGGACGCCATCCTGGCCACGGCAGAAAAGCTGCTGGAGGAGCGCGCCTTGGAGGAGATCTCCGTGGCCGACCTGGCGCAGGGTGCCGGAATTTCCCGGCCGAGTTTCTACTTCTACTTTTCCTCCAAGGAGAACGTGCTCCTGGTCCTGCTGGAACGGGTGATTTCCGAGGTCCAGCACCGCGTTGCCGCCCTGCCAAGGAACTTTGAGGAGGAACCGGCCGCAGCCTGGCGGCACTCCATTGGCGCCTTCGTGGACGTGTTCGCGGCTCACCGCGCGGTTTCCGCCGCCGCCATGACGGCGCGGCTGCGTAATTCCGATGTGCACGATCTGTGGTCGAAGTCCATGCAGTCGTGGGCTGACTATTCCACCGAAGTCATCCTCGCCGAGCGTGCCCGCGGAGCAGCGCCAGAGGGGGTGGAGGCTCACGACCTGGCGGTGGCCCTGAATCTGATGAACGAACGCGTACTTTCTGCCGCCTTCAGCGCCGAGGCACCCAGCGTGAACCAACACAACGTTCTGGACGTGCTTGCGGCGATTTGGATCAGCAGTATTTACGGCACCGGGACAATCGGTCCGGCAGCAGCCGGGCGGGCAGGCAGCGCGGCGCCCTGAAGCACCGCATGCGTTGGCGCCCTGAAGCACCGCATGCGTTGAAGGGTGCAGCGTTGAGCACCGCCTGTGCTGAAGCGAGCAGCGTAAGGGCCAGCCGTTCCCAAGGGATCAGTAAAGGGGTTTGTCGGGCTCCACGTCCCGCACCCAGGCAAGGATGCCACCGTCCAGATGCATCACGTCCGCATAGCCGGCAGCCTGCAAACTGGCGAGTGCCTGGGCCGACCGCACCCCCGACTTGCAGTGCAGCACCAGCGGAACGTCCCGCGGCAGGGTTTCCAGGGCGGTGCCTGACCTAATACCGCCCAGGGGCACCAACCGCGACCCCGGAATCCGGACGATGTTGTACTCGCCGGGTTCGCGCACATCAATCAGTTCAAAGCTGTCCCTGCCGGAGGACCGGGCCGCCAGCCGCTCGGCCAACTGGCTGGCACTGAGGGCGGGAACGTCCTCGGTTCTGTTCGCGCCGAATGCCGCTGTGCCAAACGGTGCCGCTCCACGCGTCCGGCCGGCTCCGCCGGCCTCCTCGGCGGGGACCAGGCCGCAAAAGACTTCGTAGTCCACCAACTCGGCGACAGGCTGGGCCAGCGGATCCTTGGAAATCCGAATCTCCCGCCAGCTTGCTGCAAGGGCATCAAAGATGAGTAACCTGCCCAGTAGGCTGCGGCCGGTGCCGGTGATCAGTTTCACGGCCTCGATCACCATCATCGAGCCGATAGCTGCGCAGAGCATGCCGAAGACTCCGCCCTCGGCGCAGGATGGCACGGACCCCGGTGCCGGCGGTTCGGGATACAGGTCCCTGTAACTGGGACCATGCTTTTCCCAGAACACGCTGATTTGCCCGTCGAAGCGAAGGATGGACCCCCACACATAGGGCTTACCCTGCAGGGCGACAGCGTCATTGACCAGATAGCGGGTGGCGAAGTTGTCGGCGCCATCCAACACCAGGTCGTAATCCTCGAACAATTCCAGGGCATTGGCCGAGTCGAGCCTGGTTTCGTGCAGCACGACCCGCACCAGGGGGTTCAGGGCAGTGATGGAGTCCCGGGCGGAGGCCAGTTTGCTGCGTCCCAGGTCCGCCACTGAGTGGATGACCTGCCGCTGGAGATTGCTGAGGTCAACGGTGTCGTCATCAACGATGCCGATGGTGCCGACGCCGGCCGCGGCGAGGTAGAGCAGGGCGGGGGAACCAAGGCCGCCGGCACCGATGACCAGGACCCGGGCGTTCTTGAGCCGGCGCTGCCCCTCGATGCCCATCTCGGGCAGGATCAGGTGCCGTGAGTACCGCTCCACTTCCTCACGGGTCAGCTCTTCCCCCAGCTCGACCAGTGGCGGCAATCCGCTGGTGGCCGGGTCCGGGAGGGTACGCAACACGGGAGCCATGCCATCCAATCTATGCCCTGTGGAACCACGCCGCAGCATGCACCAAATTGTTACCGGCCGGTACAGTAGGGCAAGGAGATCGGCGGTCGGGCCGGGGATAGACAGGAGCTGCTGCCATGGCACAGGAACAAGCGGGCACGCGGTTGCCGGCCGGCAAACCCCGGTCGGTCCGGCTTCCCAAGGGTGAGCGCCGGGCGCAGCTGCTGGCCGCAGCCCAGGAGGTCTTCGTGGCCAACGGTTACCACGGTGCGGCCATGGACGAAATCGCCGAGGTCGCGAAGGTCAGCAAGCCGGTGCTGTACCAGCACTTCCCCAGCAAGCGTGAACTGTATCTGGCGCTGCTGGACAGCCACCTGGCCGAGCTCACCGAACTGCTGCTGGACGCCCTGGGTTCAACGACGGATAACAAACTCCGGGTGCAGGCGACGATGAAGGCGTATTTCGAGTTCATCGCCAAGGACGACCAGGCGCACCGGCTGGTGTTCGAGTCAGACCTGATCAACGACCAGGACGTCGCTGCACGGCTGGAAACCTTCAACGCCACCTATGCCGACGCCATCGCCCGGGTGATAGCGGAGGACACCAAACTGCCCCATATCGAGGCGACACTCTTGGGCCGTGCCCTGGCGGGAATGGCCCAGGTCAGTGCCCGGTATTGGCTTGAAACAGCGGGAAACCTGGACCTGGAGGTGGCGAGTGAGCTGATTTACCGTTTAGCTTGGCGCGGAATCAGTCGCTTCCCCAAGGAGTCATAGACTAAACCTAGAGAAACGGGCGGTGCGCCCGTCCGGCATGCCCGGACCACGCTGCAGCATATGAAGGAGACACCGGATGGAAATCAGGATCGGTATTCAGAACGTCGGCCGTGAGATTGTCCTCGAGTCCGGACAGAGCACTGACGAGGTGGCCCAGTTGGTGGCGGCAGCCCTGGCTGACGGTTCGCAACTGCGGCTCACCGATGAGAAAGGCCGCGTGGTCCTGGTTCCGGGAAACGTGCTCGGATACGTAGAACTCGGCGCGGAGGAGTCCCGCCGGGTTGGCTTCGGCGCCCTTTAGCCTGCCCCACGGCAGCGGATATCCATCCCACAGCGCAAGGAGGAGCACCATGATTGACCTGATCGTGATCGCGTTGCTGGCCTTTGCCATCGGAGCTGTGGTGTGGGCCGCCGACAAGCGGCACCACCAGTATGGGGCGCTGCTGGCTCCCGCCGTCGCCGTCGCGGCTGCGCTGCTCACCTGGGTGGTGACCGTGGCCGCCGGCCTCAGCTACCAGCCGGGCTGGACCTGGGTACCGTGGATTGCCGCCCTGATCGCGGCGGCGGTCGCCTCCGCCGCGATCTGCCCCCTCCTTGGGCGCCGTCGGGCTGCGAAGGAAATCGCAGAACTGACGCGGATCCTTCGTCTCCGCGCAGCAGCGGCCCGCACGGAACGGGCCGCCGACGCCGTCGCCACCGGCAGGACCCGCATCCTGCGGCCGCGGGTCCGCTAGCGGACCAGCAACTGGAGCTGCCGACGTACGCCTGCTGAGGCGGCTTAGAAGTCTGGCCGGCCGGCCATGGCCGAGGACGCCAACGCGTGCTCCCGGCGCGGTATGCGGCCGGACCGGGCCGCATACCGGCCGGCGAGAACCGCATGCCGGAAGGCCGTGGCCATGCCGACAGGGTCCTGGGCCCTGGTGACGGCTGTGGCCAGGAGCACGGCGTCACACCCCAGCTCCATGGCCAGGGCCGCGTCGGACGCGGTGCCGATTCCAGCGTCGAGAACCACGGGGACAGCGGCGCGCTGCACGATCAGCGCAATGTTGTGCGGGTTCAGGATGCCCAGGCCGGTGCCGATCGGAGCTCCGAGCGGCATGACCGCTGCGGCCCCCATATTCTCCAGCCGCAGCGCGAGCACCGGGTCGTCATTGGTATACGCAAAGACCGTGAACCCCCGGCTGACCAGCTGTTCGGTTGCCTCCAGCAGTTCGACGGCGTCAGGCAGCAGGGTTTGATCGTCGGCGATGACTTCCAGTTTCACCCAGTTGGTTTCCAGCGCCTCTCGGCCCAGTTCGGCCGTGAGCACGGCATCCCTTGCCGTGTAACAGCCTGCGGTGTTGGGCAATACGCGGATGCCTTGGCGCTGCAACAGGCCAAACAGCGACTCTCCGTCCTTCTCGACAGCACTGTAGCGCCGCAGGGCCACGGTGGTCAGTTCCGTTCCGGAGGCCGCCAATGCTGCGCCAAGCCCGGCCAGGCTTGGCGCGCCGCCGGTGCCCAGGATCAGCCGCGAACCCAGGCGAACGCCGTCGATCACGAGTTCGTCCCCAAGCCGTCCCGCCATTCCTGCCTGTCCTGCCTGTCCTGCCTGTCCTGCCGTGAACATCTCCATGTCCTATCCCCCTTGCACTGCCGTGACGATCTCAAGATCGTCACCGTCCGTTAGCACTGTGCTTGCCCAGCTGCTGCGCGGAACAATGCCAGCGTTCAGGGCCACCGCCACGCCCAGCCTGCTGCCATCGGCGGCCAGCCCGGTGTCCAAAACAGCCTTGCCTGTCAGTCCGGCCACCACGGCACGAACGGTGTGGGCCTGCGGCACCTGCTCGTCGCGGCCGTTGAGTCGTACGTTGATCATTCGGAAAGTCCTTTGACGCGTCGGGATGGGGCTGCTGTAACGAGCTGGTCAGGGCTGGACCTGTCCGGGCTGGACCTGTCTGGGCTAAACCTGTCTGGGCGAAACCTGTCTGGGCTAAACCTGTCTGGGCGAAAAGGATCCCAGCGTGCGTCCTCGCCACCGTCCAGGAGGTCCAAGCAGATTGCCGCAGCGATGGGAGCCAGCAAAACTCCATGCCGGTAAAAGCCGGTGGCCACCAACAGTCCCGGTACGGATCCTTTAGGACTGCCCACCCTGCCCAGCAATGGTGCATTGTCGGGTGTCCCGGGCCGTGCGCGGGCTGTCGCTTCGAGCAGTTCCAGCTCAGCCACTGCAGGAACCAGTTGCTGGGCATCCCGAAGGAGAGCGAAAACGCCGCCCGCGGAAACAGAGCCCGTGCCGTTTCCCGCGGCTGTTTCCCGGGTAGTGGCTCCGAGCACGACGGTGCCATCCCGGCGCGGCACCAGATAGACGGGAACTCCGCGGACAAGCGCCCGAACGGTGGTTCGGATCAACGGCCGCAGGGCCGGCGGCACACGCAGCCGCAGGATGTCCCCGTAAACCGGGCGTAGGGGCAAAGTCAGCCCGGCGGGCAGGCCGTCCAGGCTGGCAGCTCCCAGGCCATTGGCCACGATCGTTTCGGTCGCTGCGATCCGCGTTCCGTCGCGGAGGAGTACTCCTGTGATCGTCTCGGCGGCCGTATCCGGGGAGTGCAGCAGTGAGGCCGCCTGGCTGTGCTGAAACGCTGCAGAACCGGCATTCCGGGACCCGGCGAGCAGTTCCTGCTGCAAGGCGGCAGCCACGGCGCGGGGGTCAACGGAATAATCATTGGGCGCCCGGAGGGCACAGGACAACTGGCTCGAAAGCATCGGCTCGGCGGCTCGGGCTTCCCGCACGGGCAGGGAACGGATGTCCAATCCGTGCTGCAGTTGGAGCTGCTGCAGGTCCGTCAGCGCCCGACGGTCGGCGGCATCAACGCCGAGAACGAGGGTCGCGGTGGCGGCATACCCGGTCCCTCCTCCTCCGGTTCCTGCTCCCCCGTAGCCGGCCGCGGGCGCTGGGACCACGGCGTCAAGACGGTCGGCGAATGCCGGCCAGAGTGCCGCCGAGGCGAGCGTGAGCGGGAGGAGCGATTCTTCCTGGTAATGCAGTTCACTGACCGGCGCCAGCATTCCGGCTGCAGCGTATGTGGCACCCCGGGCCGGTTCTGGGTCGACGACGACCACGGTGCGCCCTGAACGCTGCACCTCCGCGGCGATCGATAGGCCAACGATCCCGCCACCTATCACAGCAACGTCAACAGCGATATCCGACATCAGGTCGATTCCTTCCCTACGCCGGTACTAACCGGATCAGGTCCGCACGCGGGTGGCACCCCATGCATATCGGTCGGCACGTGCTTTCAGCCCGGTGCCCTCTCAGCCGGCTAACCCGGCTCCCGCGGTACGTCACCTAGTCTAGGAGGTGTGATGCCAACATCTGCGCCCGCTGACCAAATGCCACCGCGCGTGCCGGCAGGTCCCGGCGTGTCCGACGCCCAACAGGCCACTGATGACGCCGTGGCGGCAGCCGCGCGGTTGCAGGGCCGGCTGGCCTCGGCCCGGTTGTACCTGTGCACTGACGGCAGGAGCAGGCAGGGTGATTTCGCGGACTTCGTTAGGGCGGCGTACGCCGGCGGCGTTGACATCATCCAGTTGCGGGACAAGACCCTCGAAGCAGCCGAGGAACTTGAGCTGCTGAGCGTCCTTGCGGCCGCGGCAACAGAAGCCGGAGCGCTCTGGTCGGTCAATGACCGTGCCGACATCGCGGCTGTATCCCGGGCGCCGATACTCCACCTGGGGCAGAAGGACCTGCCCGTACCTGCGGCCAGGGCGCTCGTGCAGGCCGCAGCCGTGGGGCTGTCCTGCCACACGCCTGCCCAGCTCTCCTCGGCGGCATCCGATCCCGGCGTCGACTACTTTTGTGTTGGTCCCCTCTGGGCCACGCCCACCAAACCGGGTCGGGCAGCGGTCGGGCTGGACCTCGTGCGGGCCGCCGCCGCCTCCGGGACCACCAAGCCCTGGTTCGCTATCGGCGGCATAGACCTGGCCAGGGTGGACGACGTCGTGGACGCCGGCGCGCGCCGCATCGTCGTCGTACGCGCGATTACCGAGGCCGCGGATCCTGCGGAGGCGGCGCGGGCGCTGCGTCAGCGGCTGGCCTGACCCACCTGGTCCAGTCGGACTGCTCCCACCCTTGCCGGTGCGATTTCAGGAAACGCCCAGCCGGGCGCGATAGCGTGGTTGGAATGGCCGCTTTTCTGACCACTCCCTTGCCCTCCGGCGGGAACCCGTCCCGCTCCGCGCCTGCGCCCTTGCCCTCCGGTGGGAGCACCGCAGGTGAGATCGGCGCGCTGACCTCGCTGCGTTGGTTCGCCGCCGTCTGGGTGGTGCTGTTTCACCTGCAGGCCCTGTCCGGAACGTTCCTGGCGCCGGTGTTTACCCTGCTTGGGCCCCTGGCCAGCAATGGGGACATGGGTGTGGACGTCTTCTTTATTCTGAGCGGGTTTATCCTTTGCTGGACCTACCTTGACCGGCTTGGGCCGCGGCTCAGCATCCCTGGCTCCGTGGTTTTCCTCTGGGCGCGCTTCGCCCGCATGTGGCCGGCTTTTGTACTCACCACAGGTGTTCTGGGGCTTTGGCTGTTGTATGGCAGCCGGCACCACTCCGTGCTCGACTGGTCGCTGCAGCTCGACGCCCCTGACTTCTCGCCATGGGGACTGGCCAAGCAACTGCTGATGGTGCATTTGTGGTTCCAGCCGGTTGCCGATGGGGCCAGTTGGTTTGGACCGGGGTGGACCGTCAGTGCCGAATGGCTGGCGTACCTGTGCTTTCCCCTGTTGGCGCTGGGCCTTTACCGGCTTCGACGGGTGCCAGCAGCAGTCTCCCTGGCCGGAGCGGTGCTTCTGGTGCTGCCGGTGGCCCTGGTGGGGCCGGGACAGCTGGTGGACACGCACGGACAGTATCCCTACGACTGGCTGGTGCGCATCGGATGCTGTTTCCTGTCAGGCAGCCTCGCCTTCCTCGCGGTTCGCCAGCTGCGGGGGTCCGCCGTCATCGCCTCCTGCGCGGGCCCGGCGGCAGCAATGTTGGCCACCGCCGGGGTGCTCTTCCTCTTCCTGGTGGGGTCCCCCGATGCGGCAAAACTCCTGGTACTGGGCTTTCCCCTGGTGATCGCTGCCCTCTCCCTGGCGCGGGGAAGGGTTCGCACAGCGCTGAACGTTCCTTGGCTGCTGCATGGGGGTCGGGTTTCCTACAGTCTGTATCTGGTTCACATGTTCTTTATTTACGTCTTCCATCGCCTGTCCACGGATTGGTTGCCCACCGGCGACGATGCCGGCAGCAACTCCCTGGCCCTTGCCTGCCTGCTCGCCATTCCGGTGTCGGCAGAACTGTTGTACCGCCTGGTGGAGGAGCCCGCCCGCCGGTCCCTGCGTCGGCTGGGTCCAATGCGCGGACGCTCCACAGCCGGGGCTCAGCGACCGGGCAAAGGCACGTCACTGAACACCCCTTCCCAGACTGCCCGTGTTCCTGCCTCCCCAATGATCGCCAGGTCCGCCACCGATCCGGCGCTCACCAGCAATCCGGCGACCAGCCCCAGGACTGTTACGGCCCGGTAACCGCCGGCGCCAAGACGACGCCGAAGTGCCCGCAGGCCTGCACCCTGCCGGCGGAAGACCAGCCATTGCAGCACCGCTGCGATGAACAGGGCGATCACCCAAGGCAGCAGTGACACGGCGAGCCCGGCATGGGTCCGCACCGCGGGTGTATCACCTACCCGGGCCTGCAGCCAGGATCCGGCCGCCATCGTGACAGGCACCAGGGCCAGCACCGCGAGCGCGAGGATGGGGGTGACCAGGCCCAGCCGGTAGCGCGCCGCAGGCCAGACGAGGCTGAGCACGGTGGCCAGGGCTGCCAGGGGCACCAGGACAATCACGGCATGGACCATCAGGACATGCAGGGGCAAACCGTTCAGCACAAAGTCCATCAGAACAGCTCCTTTTCCGCCGTACCCTTACCTGCCGGAAAGGGCAGGAGGGGCGACGTGCGACATGTTCCGCTAGTAGCCTGTCTTGGGCGAGGTGATCTTCGTTCCGTCGGGGGCGACGACCCACCACACCTCTCCGACGGCTTGGCCGACCACGTCCCCGGGCTTGGTGTCCTTGGCGTACAGATAGATCGGCAGCCCGTTGACCGTGACCTGCAGGGAACCGTCATCGCGCGTGATCGTTCCGACGGTGGCGGTAACGCCCTCGACCACCGGGGTTGCGGAGGATGCCTTCACCGCCGGCCAGGCAGCCAGGCAATTACCGCTGCAGGTGCTTTTGCCCGAATTCGGGGTGTCCTTGTCGTAGTAATAGACACTCATGCCCTTGCCATCCACCAGGATGGTTCCGAGCGAGCTATCGGCCGTCTTCACGTCCGGCGACGCACTGGTGGCCGAACTGGTAGCAGTTGATCCACCGGCAGTCACGGTGCTGGTCGCAGAGCTCGCGGCCGTGCTGGCCGCTGTTGCTCCGGCGCCCGCCGCCGTCGTCGTTGACCCGGTGCTGGCGGAGGACCCGCATCCGGTAAGGGCTGCTAGTCCGGTGGTTCCGGCGACCAGCAGCAACGCAATGTTCCTTTTCATGTCCGCTTCCTGACTCCTCGTTCCGGCAGCCGATCTCTGGCTGTACCAAGAGGACGGGACAGGAGCCACTACGGTTCATTGGCGTCTACGCGGTCAGGCCAAGCCTGCTCATCCGGCGCGAATGGTTCTTGGTCAGCTGGGCCATCAGTTCCGTCACCTGCGCCTGTGCAGCAGGTGTTTCCGCCGCGGCGGCGGTGTCCGCACCGCCGTCGGCCATCAGCCCCACCAGGAAGCTGTGTTCCAGTCCTACCCGCTGGGCTTGGGTGAGGGCTTCACCCACCAGCCGGCGGCCCCACAGCGCCAACCGCGAGGCAAGCCGTGGATCGTCGGCAAGCATCCGCTTGAGCCTGTCCTCCAGCACTGCATTGGCTTCCGCGGTCGGCTGGATGGCGGCGATGACCTCCCGGGTGGAATCATCGAGCAGGGCACCAATGGCCTGGTAGAAGTCGCCCGAGATGGTGTCGATGACGTAGGCCTTCATCAGCGATTCGTACCAGTCCGCGGGCCGGGTCCGGTCATGGAAGGAGTCGATAGAGGCCTGGAAGGGCCGCATGGCCAGCTCCACGTCAATGCCGGTCCGGGCCAGTTCCGCGCTGACGGCCTCAAAGTGGGCGAATTCGGCCACCGCCATCCGCCCCAACACCGCCCGGTCATGGAGGGTGGGCGAGAACCTGGCATCGGAGGAGAGCCGCTCGAAGGCGGACAGCTCGCCGTACGCCAGGACGCCCAGCAGGTCCACCACGAATTTGTCGTAGCGGGCATTCAACTCGCCCACCAGAGCGTGGGATGACAGGCCACTGCGAGGATTAGTCATAGGCACTAGGTTAGTCGCAGCCCGGTCCGCCATTCCGGAGGGTTAGGCTAACGAATGTGCCCTATACACACCTTGGCGTACACCATGCCGGCGCGCATGAGCAGCTGGTTCTTGCCCTGGCCGAGCTCAGAACTGAGTTCGGCCTTCCCGACGGCTTCGAGCCGGAGGTCCTCTCCGAGCTCCAGCACACGATGGTGCAGTTGGACCTGCCCACCAAGAACCTACGGCATCTGCCTTTCCTGACCATCGATCCGCCTACCTCGCGGGACCTGGACCAGGCGATGTACCTAGAGCGCGCCGGAAACGGCTATGTGGTGCAGTACGCGATTGCCGATGTGCCGTCCTTCGTGCCACCCGGCGGCGCCTTGGATGCTGAGACGCGACGGCGCGGTCAAACCATCTATACCCCTGACGGCAAAGTGCCGCTGCACCCGGCGCAGATGAGTGAGGACGCGGCCAGCCTGCTGCCCAACGTTGACAGGCCCGCGTTTGTCTGGCGGATCGAGCTGGACGCGGACGCCAACGCCTCCTCCTTCCAGCTGACGCGCGCCATGATCCGCAGCCGCGTTCAGCTGGACTACGAGCAGGCCCAGGCGCTGGCGGAGAGCGTTCCGGACGCCAGCGGGCCCGCGGACGGCAGCCCGGCGGCGACGCTCCGACTGCTGAAGGAGATCGGCGTCAAGCGCATCCGCCTGGAACACCAACGCGGCGGCGCAAGCCTGAACGTCCCCCAACAGGAAGTCGAATTCGCCGACGGCAACTACCGGCTGGTTTTTCGCCCGGCGCTTCCCATCGAGGACTGGAACGCCCAGATTTCCCTCTTGACCGGCATGGCCGCGGCGGAGTTGATGCTGCAGGGAAACGTCGGGATCCTCCGCACCATGCCGGAACCGGACCGGCAGGCCATGGAACGGTACCGCCTGCAGACACTGGCGCTGGGCACACCGTGGCCGGAGGACGTCCCGTACGGGGACTACCTGCGCACCCTGGACACCAGCCAGCCGCGCCAGGCGGCCCTGATGCACGCCGCGGCCTCCCTCTTTCGCGGCGCAGGTTACACAGCGTTCGACGGCGACCGGCCCGAAAAGACGCTGCAGGCGGCGGTGGCTGCGTCCTACGCCCACACCACAGCCCCGTTGCGGCGCTTGGTCGACCGCTTTGTACTCATCACGTGCGAGGCGCTGTGCGCCGGCAACGACGTCCCCAGCTGGGTGCGCCAGGCACTGCCGCAGTTGCCCGGCCTGATGGCTGCCTCCGACCAGCTGGCCGGTCAGGTCAACCGGGCGGTGCTCGACACAGTGGAGGCCGCGATCCTCAGCGGGCAAGTCGGAATGGAGTTCGACGCGGTTGTGGTGGCCGGTTCGCGCGGGAACGGCAACGGTAACGGCCATTCCAACGGCCATCCAAACGGCAACGGGCAGGCCGAGGGCAGCAACCCCGGAAACGGCAACGGGCAGGCCGAGGGCAGCAACCCCGGAAACGGCAACGGTCAGGCCGAGGGCAGCAACCCCGGAAACGGCAACGGTCAGGCCACCAGGCAGCAGCCGCTCCGCAGCACCATCCAGATCAAGGACCCCGCCGTCTCCGCGTACTGCGAAGGCGCCCTGGAACCCGGAACCAGCCTGCGCGTCCAACTCGTGACAGCCGACATTCCCGGCCGCAAGGTCCTTTTCCGTCCGGTCCAACCGGTAAACGGAACGGTCTGACCCTGCCCGGGGCCGGGCGGCAGGCTCCGCTGTCAGCTACTGGGCAGTTTGGCTACTGGGCAGTTCGACTACTAGGGTGTTTGGCCCTCATGTTGGCCCTCGGAGATCTCCTCCACCAGCTTGCTGTTGAAGGCCGGCAGGTCATCCGGGTTGCGGCTGGTGACCAAACCCTGGTCCACCACGACTTCTTCGTCGCTCCAATTGGCCCCGGCGTTCTTCAGGTCGGTTTGGAGCGTGTGGTAAGACGTTACATCGCGCCCGCTGATGACGCCGGCGTCGATGAGCAACCACGGCCCATGGCAGATGGAGGCAACCGGCTTGTGTTGCTCAAAGAAAGCCCGCGTGAAGGCCTGCGCGTCCCGGTTAACACGAAGATTGTCGGCGTTGACCACGCCTCCGGGAAGCACCAAAGCGTCGAAGTCGGATGCGTCGGCGTCTGCGACGGTGATGTCGACATCAAAGGTGTCACCCTTTTCGGTACCTTCGAAGCCCTGGATCTTCCCCGCGGACGGGGCCACCAGAGTGGGCCTTCCACCGGCGTCCTTCACGGCCTCCCATGGACTGGTGAGCTCAATCTGTTCAACGCCGTCCGTCAACAGGAAGGCGACCTTCTTACCGGCGATACTCTGCTCAGTCATGATTTCTCCTCGGTGGGCGGCTGGCACGCCGTGCTAGACGTTCCCAGCTGGTGGAAGTGTCCCTGACAGTTCCCACACTAGGAACGCTGGAGGTAATCAGCAAGCTGATCAATTCACGTCGCCCGACACCCACGTCCCCACTCGTGTCACCCGGAACCCACGTCCCCACCCCCGGAAACCGGCAGCTACGGACGCTCGAGTGTCAGCTCCACCACCTGATAGGGATCCATCCCGGGAACGACGTTGTGCATGGTGATGCGGCCGCCCGTCCCGGGGTCCACGTGGATCTGCCATCCCCAGTCCGGGCCGGTCGGCGCCGGATAAGAGCCGCTCAGCCGGAGGATGCCGTCGTCGCCAACCGTCCCCGAGAACTGCATCAGCGCCCGGCCGGTATGCCAGGAGTCCACCCAAACCGCTGTTGCCGGCTCTGCCTCCGTTCCTCCGCCGGCCAGGAGCAGCAGACCCTGCTGCGGGCTCTGGCCGTCAGACCAGGTGTAAGCAATACTTACGAAGTGGGTCGCGGTCACCGAGACCGTAGCCGTGGCTGCCGAGGCCTGATATTCGTCCGTTGGCCTAAGCCGCAAACGGTTTTCCCCGTTCCAACTGCCCAGCAGGGGTGTTCCAAAGCGCACGATGTCCATGCTGCAGTCTACTGAGCAGGATCCGGTGGCGCCGTGATGCGTTCGGAACCCGCGGGAGTTCCCGTTCCGCACCTCCCCGGCTGCTGCTCCGGCGCCCGGAACCGATCGTAACGACTCGGCAACAAAGTGCCTGCCAGCTCGATGTTGGTAAGCAGGCTTAGCTTATGGGTGTACTGTTGTATACATCGCCAAGGACGTGAGACCCCCAAGGCTGAGAGCCGCCCGACCGTGAGACAGTTCGGCGCACCTTTCCTGTCCTGAGACCACAGGAGACAATCACGCCCCGGCGGTGCAGAATTCGCACCCCGGGGCTGATTTTTGTTAACGGCGGACTTTCAGGGCTGGCGGTTCGCAGCGGGGAGCGAGCATGTCCGCGGCGAGAAGTAGTCAGTACACTGGGACGCATGACCGAGCAGGAACCGGTCCCGCCCACGACTGTGGCTCCCCCTGGCGCGGACTTCCAGGAGGTCGGCGTCGCTTCCTCACCGGTCGGGGACGGGCCCGCTCCGCACCTTGCCGACCCGGACACCATCGACACTTCGGTGCGCACCGCGGGCCAACGGTTCCGTACGTTCGCCGGGATCCTGGTCAATACCGCCGCTGCCAACATCACCACCAGCTACCTGTGGTTCGCCCTGACGTTCTGGGTCTACCTGCAAACACGCAACGTGATAGCCACCGGCGTCGTCGGT
>JAODMR010000161.1 GCA_025465475.1 Micrococcaceae bacterium | reverse complement strand
CGGGCCGTCCGTCGTCGTCGAACCTGGTGCAACCGCCCGGACTGCCACGTCGCGGACAGGCCGGAAGCGGACCGTGTCGCCGGCTCGAATGAGGGCCGGGGATTCGCGGTCCAGGTCCCACAGCCTCGCGGCGGTGTGGCCGATCAGCTGCCAGCCGCCAGGCGACGAACGGGGATAAATCGCAGAGTAACCGCCGGCCAAAGCCACTGAACCGGTCGGAACGGAGGTGCGTGGTGAGGACCGGCGCGGCACGTCGAGGCTGTTGTTCTCACCGGTGAGGTACGCGAAGCCGGGGGCAAACCCGAGGAATGCGGATGTCCATACCTGGCCCGTGTGGGACGCGATCACGGCTTCCCTGCTGAGACCAGTGGCTTCGGCAACGGCATCCAGGTCCGCGCCGTCGTACACCGTGTCGATAATCTGGAGCGTGCTGCGCGTTGTCGGGACGGTGGACAGATCAAGACCGCGAACGTGAGCCGCCATCCTGCCTGTCTGGCCGGGAATGCTGGTGGTGATCAGCACCGTCCGGGCGGCGGGGACGACGTCGAGCTGGCCTGCCATTGGCGCTGCCGCCAACTGTTGTTGCAGGCTCAACACCGCCGCTGCGGAGTCCAGTTCGACCAGGATGCCGTGGTCCCCCGCGGCGTGGATGCGGGCTATGCCGTGGAGCCCTGGCTGTGCCATGGCTCAGGCGAAACTTTGAACGGTCACACCGGAGGCCTCGAGAGCCTTCCGGACGGCAGCGGCCATCGCCACAGCGCCGGGCGTATCTCCGTGCAGGCAGATGCTGCGGGCGCGGGTCTGCAGGACGGTGCCGTCAACAGCGCGGATGGTTCCCTCGGTGGCGACGCGCAGGACATGCTCGACGACGTCCTCGGTGCTGTGCAGCACGGAGCCCGCTTCCCGTCGCGACACCAGCGTGCCGTCCGGACGATAGGCGCGGTCTGCGAAGGCCTCAGCCACGGTCTGCAGACCCGCCGCCTCGGCCTGCCGCTCGATTTCCGAGTTGGGGAGGACCAGCAGCGGCAGGGACGCGTCGACGGCCAGGATTGCCTGCACAACGGCCGCTGCCTGCTCGCTCGAGTGCACGATGGTGTTGTAGAGCGCCCCGTGGGGTTTGACGTAGCTGACGCGTGTTCCTGCGGCACGGGCCAAGGCCTGCACGGCGCCGATCTGATAGATGACGTCGTCGGTCAGTTCGTTGGGCGCAACGTCCAGGAAGCGGCGGCCGAATCCCGCCAGATCCCGGTAGCCAGGGTGGGCCCCCACGGTGACCCCAGCGGCCACGGCAGCACGAATAGTGGTCCGGATGCCGACCGGGTCGCCGGCATGAAAGCCGCAAGCCACGTTCGCGCTGGTCACGTTGGCCAGGACGGCGGCATCGTCGCCGAAGGTCCAATTGCCGAACGACTCGCCAACGTCGCTGTTCAGGTCGATGCTCGCCACTGTAACCCCCGTCTCAAAAATGCTGGTGCACTAAGCATGACCCAGTTCCGCGGATTGTTCAACAATCTAGAACGGGTTTGTGTGGCGCTGATCATCCTTAACCGTATGTCGGGCGGCGGCGGGGTCACAGATTGCCGCCCTCACCTGCACAGACTGCCGCCCCCGCGTGCGTACGCTGCCGCCCCCGCGTGCGTACGCTGGAACTTGGCGGGCAGGGTGCCCGGACAATGAAAGGCGGAACATCATGCCGATGTGGCTCCAGGCCCTGATGTGGGGAACCATTGCAGGCGGCGCGTTGGTGCTTGGCTCCGGCCTGGCCTGGAAGTGGCGGATTCCGCCCAAGGTGGTTTCGTCGATCATGTCGTTCGGCGCCGGCGTACTCATTTCCGCTCTCGCCTTTGATCTTGTTGACGAAGCAGCGCAGGGCGGCGGTCTGTGGCCCACGGTCTCCGGTTTCCTGGCTGGGGCACTGGTTTATGTGGCGGCCAACTGGTTGCTCGCGCGAGCCGGCGCCAAGCACCGGAAGCGTTCCGGCGATCAGCAGCCAACCGAGAAGGACGATCCGGGCAGCGGCACTGCCATCGCCGTCGGCGCTCTGCTGGACGGAATCCCGGAGTCAGTGGTGCTCGGCTTGGGTCTGGTCGCAGGCGGCGCCGTCAGCCCTGCAATGCTCGCAGCTGTCTTCATTTCAAACGTTCCGGAGGGACTGTCCAGCACATCGGGCATGAAGCGGGCAGGGCGCAGCCCGGGCTATGTCTTTGGGGTCTGGGGCGGGATCGCGCTGCTCTCCGGCCTGGCCTCCCTGCTGGGCTACGCGCTCCTGCAGAACGCGCCGGCCAGCGCCGTCGCCTTCATCACCGCCATTGCTGCCGGCGCGATCCTTGCCATGCTGGCCGACACGATGATTCCAGAGGCCTTCGAGGAGCATCACCTCCTGACCGGGCTGATCACCGCCCTCGGCTTCCTCACCGCCTTCACCATCAGCCAGTCTGCCTAACCCTTCCCCCGCAACCGAGTGAGGAACGGCCGAGTGTCGAGGTAAGCACCCCTGACCCCTCCGTCGAGTGTCGAGGTACGCACCCCTGACCCCCGGTCGAGTGTCGAGGCATGACCACGGCGGGAGCGCAGATGTCGACACTCGGCGGTGGGAGGCGTGCAGATGTCGACACTCGGCGGTTAGGGGCGGTGCAGATGTCGACACTCGGCAATGAGGAACGGGAGCCGTCGCGGCATCGTGTGATGCGGCGACGGCTCCCGTCGTTATACAGGTGCCGGACCGGGGTTAGCCTTTCCGGCGTTCCTGCAGTTGAGCGTGCTGCTGGGCCAGATACTCGGCAGCTGCCTTCTGCAGCTCCCGCTCCTTGGCCAGTTGGGCGCCGAGCTGATCGAGCTTGGCAGCGGAGGCAGCCTGGCGCTCAGCGATGACGCGCAGCTGGGCTGACTGTTCGCCCACGGCGGTCAGGGCCGAGCTGAGCTGGAGCTGCTGTTCGGCCAGCAGCCGTTGCGTGACCTGAATCTGGGCTGCCAGTTCCATTTGCGCCTCGGCCTCGGCCAGCTGGGCCGACGCCGTGAGGGTTCCGGCCGCGTGCTTCTGCTGCTGCCCGCTGGCGGGACGGCCACCGGTCGCAGGCCGGGCTTCCACCAGGGGCGACGAGTTCCGTGTTGCTGCAGCGTGCAGGCTCTCGCCGCTGGACGGACCGCGTCCGTTGCTGCCGGCGTTGCCACCGCTGAGCACGTCGGCGAGTTCCCGATCAAGGCCATTGCCATCCCCATGCTGCTGCGGCTGAGGCAGTTCAGCGGAGAGACCGGGCGCCGGGGAGGTACCCTTGCCAGCCTGCACGATGTCGACGGTCCGACGCAGCTCAACTTCCTTGATGAAGAGCACTGCGACCAGGGCTGCGACGGCGGTGAAGGCCGAGATGGTGAAGATCAGGCCGGTTCCGTCACCATAAGCGGCGCGGACGATCTCCGCTATGGGTGCCGGCAGGTCCTTTACATCCAGGGACACTCCCGTGCCGCTGCCGGTGATCGGCACGCCGGCGTTGCGCAGCCCGGTGGTGATCAGGTCCGTGACGTGGGTTCCCAACACGGCGCCGAGTACCGAGACGCCTGCGGCACCACCGACGGTGCGGAAGAAGGCGACGGAGCCACTGGCCGAGCCAATGTCCTTTGCTGCAACGGTGTTCTGCACAGCCAGCACCAGGTTCTGCATCATCATGCCCAAGCCAAGACCGAAGATGAACGTGTAAACGCCGACAAGTCCGAGGTTGGTGCTGTGGTCCAGGGTGCCGGAGAGTCCCAGGCCGAGGATCAGCAGGATGCCGCCTCCAACGAGGTAGCGCTTCCATTTGCCGAAGCGGCTCACCAGCTGACCGGCCACGATGGAGCCGACCAGGTTTCCGGCGATCATCGGGAGGGTCAGCAGGCCTGCTTCGGTAGGCGTGGCGCCGCGGGCCACCTGGTAGTACTGGCCCAGGTAGCTGGAGGAGGCGAACATGGCGACGCCGACGGCGATCGAGGCGATAATGGCCAGGGCCGGAGTGCGCTGGGTGATGATTTTCAGCGGAATGATCGGCTGGGCAACCTTCGACTCAACGAGTACGAGCAGCGCCAGCATGACCAGGCTGCCACCCACCATGAGGGCACTCTGCCAGGACATCCAGTCGTAGTAGTCAGCCTTGCCCGCGAACGAGACCCAGATGAGCAGCAGGCTTACGCCGGCCGTCAGCAGGATGGAACCGAGCCAGTCGATCTGTGCCTTGCGCTTGATGTGCTGGAGCTTGAGGGTCTTCTGGAGCAACACCAGGGCAATGACCGCCAGCGGCACGCAGACGTAGAAGGTCCAGCGCCAGCCGAGCGAGCTGTCCACAATAAAGCCGCCCAGCAGCGGACCGCCGGCAGTGGCTACGGCCATGACCGCGCCCATGTAGCCGGAGTACCGGCCACGCTCGCGGGGCGGGATGATGGTGCCGATGATGGACTGTGCCAGCGCGGTCAGGCCTCCCATGGCAATTCCCTGGATCACGCGGGCGGTTAGCAGCAGCGGGATGTTATCCGACAGGCCGGCCATGACAGAGCCTGCAACAAAGATGATGATGCTGAGCTGCACGAGCATTTTTTTGTCGAACAGGTCGGACAGTTTTCCCCAGATGGGCGTTGTCGCTGCATTGGCCAGCAGGGCCGCAGTGATGACCCAGGCAAAGTCCGTCTGCGTGCCGTGCAGCTCCGACATGATGGTCGGCAGGGCGTTGGCAACGATCGTGCTGCTGAGAATCGCTGTGAACAGGGCAGCCAGCAGACCCGTCAGGGCCTCCAGAATCTGCCGGTGGTTCATGGGGGCGTCGTTGTGCCCGCCATGAGCCGCCCGGGCCGAAGCGGCCGGTGCGGTAGATGGGGTGGTGGCCATTAATTAACTCCTGAAAACGTTGCGGACTTCTGATCCTGCGTGGTTCCGGTTCGTGGCCGGGAATTCCTGTTGATGGCGGACCGTAGGGCCGCGGTGAGGTGCTCCAGCGTGCGGTCGGTGGCGCACGCCTCCTCCTCGCTCCATCCTGAAAGCATGTCCTGCACGGCAGCGGCACGCCGGCCTTCCACCTCGCGGAGGTAGGCCTCCCCCTCAATGGAGAGGGAGAGCAAGTGCGCCCTGCCGTCAGCAGGGTCCGGCTGACGGAGCAGCATGCCGTGCTCCTCCAGTTCCGCCACCTGGCGGCTCAGAGCCGATGGCCCTATCCCCAATCGCCCGGCAATGTCCGACGCCCGCGACCGGCCGCCTTCGCCGACGAAGCGGAGGACGCCTTCCAAGGCCAGGCCGAGGTCAGTCGGTCGTGCACTGGAGGCCGTTGCGCACCGTAGGGTGCGCTGCAGATCGAAGATGGTGTGCACCAAATCTGCTGCAGTGCTTCTGTCTACTGCCATGGGGAGAACCTCCCATTCTTTGGTTGCCTAATGCAACTATAGGCCAACTAGATCGTTAGGTCAACTAATCAAGCAGTTGGCCTGCTGGGCGAAAGGGGAACGACGGCGGGGGGCACGGTGCGCACCCTTCCGCAAGGTTGCCTATGTGACAGAACAGGACGGAACAACACAGGATGTGACAAAGGCCAGCAAAGCGGCGTTAACTGAAGTAATGACAGCCTCCGATCAGCGCCGTGCCGTCGTCGTCGAAGATGATCCCGACATTCGGAACCTGCTGGGAAGGATCCTGACCAAGCAGGGCTTCGCTGTAGTTGAAGCTGGGACCGGTGCCGAGGGCCTTGCTGCCGTCCGCGCCGGCGGGGCCGATTTGGTCACCCTGGATTTGAACCTGCCGGACTGCAGTGGCATGGACGTTTGCCGCGAGCTACGCACGTTTTCCGAGGCGTACGTGATGATGATTACGGCCCGCGCTGACGAAGTCGACCGGCTTACCGGTTTCGACACCGGTGCCGATGACTATGTCAGCAAGCCGTTCAGCCCGCGGGAGATCACCGCACGGATCAACGCCTTGTTCCGCCGACCGCGCACCGCTCCGGTTCCCGATACTGCAGCGGAGAGCGAACTCGAGCGCGCAGCCGAGGTGCAGCGGAGCCTGCTCCCCCAACAACCCGTCGCGCTGTCGGACTATGACGTGGCGGGCCGTATGACCCCCTCCAAGAGTGTTGGCGGAGACTTCTTCGACTGGGTCTCCACATCGCAGGGCCTGCAATTGACGGTGGCGGACGCCATGGGCAAGGGCATGGGAGCCGCGCTGATCGCGGCCACGGTCCGGGCTGTGCTGCGGGCTGCCGGCCGCCGCCCCGACGTGGCGGAGGCCTTCAACTTCGCTGGCAGGGCCCTGGAATTGGACCTGGAACGATCACAATCCTTCATCACTGTCTTTCATGCGCGACTCGAAGCGGCCTCCGGGCAGGTGCAGTACGTGGATGCGGGGCACGGACTTGCCCTGCACCTGCACACAGACGGCGCCGTGGATCGGTTGGCTGCCGGTGGTCCGCCTGTCGGTGTGTGGCCCGGTCAGGAATGGAGTGCCGCGGAACTGCTTTTGGAGCCCGGCGACACCCTGGCTGTCGTCAGCGACGGAGTGCTCGATGCCTTTGCCTCGGTGGAGGGCTTTACGGACGCGGTAGCGCGGGTGGTAAGGAACAACGGCACCGCCGCCGGTGCTGCCGAAGCCATCCTGGCGCTGGCTGAGGGTTCGCCGGTCGAGGACGACATCACCGCCGTTGTGGTTCGCCGGCTGGAGCTCACGGACGGTGCGCCGCGTGGCTGAAATGCGTGCGGACGATGTACCAGCGGATCGTGGTCGGGCAGCTTGTAGGACGACGATCGTCGGCCATCCGGACCGGCTGCTGGCTGAGAGTGCAGCAGCGATGCTGCAGACCGCAGGCTATGGCACCACCACAACGTACGACGTCGACAGCCTCGCCACGGCGCTCGACGCCGGTACTCCTGACGTCGTGCTGGTGTCGCCTGACCTGGCCCAGGCGCTGGCGTCCCTGCCGGGGCGGGCAAGCGGCGACCGACGCGCGTTGGCAACCGGCGATGTGGAGGCGGAAGCTGAAGCGACCCGACGGCGCGACACTGGTGGGGTGCCAGCACTCCTGCTGATGGACTTTGCCGGTACTGCCGGCGCGCAGCTCCCAGCCGTGCATGCAGCGTTTGGGCCGGTGGATTACATCGGGCTACCCCTACGCGCGGAGGAATTGGTGGGCCGCACGAATGCGCTGGTTCAACGGGCAACCCGCAAGCAGGCCGCTGCCACGGCAGTGGATGCACTTCGGGCTCGGATGCGCAGGGTGTCCAACGCCATTCGCGCCACCAATGACGTGCACGTCATGGGATCTGAGCTGGTCGCCGGAATCACTGCCGCGCTTGGGGCTGATTGGGCGTATTTCCGCACCTTTCCTGATGACCGGGTACCGGCGGTGCAAGCCCAATGGTCCAGCCGGGAGGATCAGGTTCCCGGGCAGGCCGATTCACTGGACACTGCTGCTGCCCTGGCTCTCGCCAACCAGCTATGGCGGCAGGCAACCGTCCTGGCGGTCAACAACCACGCCGCCGCCGGAGCCGGACTCGGAGACTCCGCCGTCGAGCACGCCTCCGTCCAACCCACCGAGCCCGCGGCTCAGCTGGCAGCCCTTGGCGGTGGCACCCGGCCCGGCTCTTCGGTGTTGGTTCCTGTGGGAGAAGGTGAATCTGCTTTCGGCGTTCTTTGGGTGGGGTGCTCTCCAGCCCCCCGGGAGTGGAGCCGGGCCGAACTGTCCTTGCTTCAGCATGTTGCCGGCAACGTCGGTTATGGCCTGATGCAGGGCGCCCTGATCGGAACCCAGCAGCAAGTGCTGCAGCGGCTGCAACAGCTGGACCAGGCCAAGGCAGACTTCCTGGCAACAGTGAACCATGAACTCCGCACTCCACTCACATCGATCACGGCGTACCTGGACCTGATCCGGGACGGGGAAGCGGGCGACGTGCCCCTCGGCGTGGCCCAGATGCTCGAAGTGGTGCACCGCAACGCCGGCCGGCTGCGCAGCATGATTGAGGACATGCTCACCGTGGCTCGCCAGGCCGGGCCCGTTGCGGAACTGCAGCTGGCACCCGTCGACCTGGTGGAGCTGCTGCGCACGGTGACCGCTACGCTGCGGCCCTCGGCGGCGACCCGGCAGGTGAGGCTGACCGTCAGCGCTTCGGCCACGGACGTGGTGGTGCGGGCCAACGCACCACAGCTGGAACAGGTCTTCCTGAACATCGTCACCAACGCGGTGAAGTTCACCCCCGACGGAGGTCAGGTTCGCGTGGTGGCAGCGCCAGATGCCGCGCCGGGCAACGAGGGCGGCGTGCGGGTCGAGGTCAGGGACACGGGAATCGGCATTCCCGAAGACGAATTAGAGGACCTCTTCACCCGCTTTTTCCGCGCGTCCAACGCCACCGCCACGGCGGTGCCGGGTTCCGGCCTGGGTTTGTCCATCGCCAAAGATATTGTGGCGAGCCATCGCGGCAGTATTGAGGTCGGTTCCGTGCTGGGGCAGGGAACCGCCGTAACCGTCCGCCTTCCCGCGGACCCTGCTGCCGCTGCCGTGTCAGAGGCCTGGCAGGACCATACCGGGGATAGGGTGGGACCTGCCTGATCGCCGGCACCGGCGCGTCTCCCAAGCGCCGATTAGCCAATTCTGCAAGGAGCACCGCTGACACATGCCGTTGATTCAGGGGCCCCGCTTTGGGGACAGTGCCGTTCCGGACGATCTGTTCATCGAGGCAATGGCGGCGACGTCTGAAATCTCGCTGATCACGGACGCGCGCCAGGACATCCTGTATGTCTCCGATTCCTTCACTGCCATCACTGGCTACCGGCGAGAGGAGATCCTGGGCAAGAACTGCAGGTTGCTTCAGGGGCCGGGCACCGATCCTGAAACCAGGCTCGAGATCCGCCGTTCCCTGCTGTCCGGTCAGCCGTTTCAGGGTGAAATCCTGAATTACCGCAAAGACGGTTCAGCGTTTTGGAACGCGTTGCGGATATCGCCGCTGCGTTCGGGAACGGATGAGGTCAGCCACTTTGTCAGCGTGCAACGCGATATCAGTACCCGGATGGCGCTGCTGGAACAGTTGCGCGTCCAGGCCCTGCACGACGACCTCACCGGGCTGCCCAACCGCGCAGCCATCAATGAACTGTTGACACAGCTGTTCGCCGAATCCCAACAGGCCGACATCACCGCCGCCGTCGGCGTTATTGACCTGGACGATTTTCGCATCGCCAACAACACGCTCGGTCACGCCGCCGGGGATCGGGTGCTGCGTGAGTGGGCCGTCCGCATGCAAAGCGCCCTGAATGAAGGAGACTTCCTGGGCCGTATGGGCGGCGATGAGTTCCTCCTGGTCCTGCGGAAGGTACGAAGACGGCGCTCCCTTAAAGATTTGCAGGTCACTTTGGACCGGCTGCACGCCACGGTCACCCGTCCCTTCTCCTCCGACGGCGTCGACACATTCATCGGCATGAGCATGGGACTGGCCCTGGTGCCGGAGGACGGTACCGACGCTGCAACCCTGCTTCGACACGCGGACGAGGCCCTTTACGAGGTCAAGTCCCGCAAAGCGGGCAGGAACCTTTGGTGGCAGCTTTCACCCGGAAGCACGCCAGCTGCGTCGCCTTCGGACGCGTCGGACGGATCGGTGGATGGCAGCGGGAGCGGGTCCGCCTCGCCTTCCGGAGGAACCGCCGGGACAGCCGGTCCCGATTCCGATCCAGACACGGGAACGGGGCGCGCCGGATCAGGAGCGACAGCGGGGCCGGCCTCCTCGCCCGATGCCGGCTCCCCCGCCGGGTTCGCTGCCGGGTTCGCTGCCGCCGAGCAGGCGGCTCCTGCGGCCGTCGCCGAGCCCGTCGCGCAGCCTGCGACCAGGGCGCCAGGTGGGCCTCGCACATTGGCCATGGCAGGGCGTTACCGATCAGCCCTTCGGGACGGCGGCCTGCGGGTACACGGCCAGCCGGTGATCGACCTGGTGAACGGCAGGGTGCAGTTCTTCGAGGCCCTGGCGCGGCTCCAGCTTCCGGACGGACGGCTGGTGGCTCCGGCCGAGTTCCTGCCGCACTTCGACGCGGCGGACCTCGACGAGCTGTTTGTCCAAGTCCTCGACACTGGACTGGGCCAGTTGCGGGACTGGGATGAAAGGGGCGACTCCTTCAATATTTCGATCAACCTCGCTCCCTCGACGCTCCTGGACCCGGGTACACCAAACCGAATCGTGCAAGCCCTTGACAGGCACGGGGTGGCACCGGACAGGCTCAGCTTTGAGCTGCTGGAAACCCAAAGCGTGGACTGGGACATCCAGCGCCGCGCGTTGGACCAGCTGGTGGAGCTCGGTGTGGACCTCGCCATGGACGACCTGGGGGCCGGCTACAGCAGCCTCAAGAGACTCTCCTCCCTGCCCTTCAGCGCGCTGAAAGTCGACCGCGGGCTGCTGTCAGACATCAGGCGCAAACCAGCCGAAACCCTAAGCCTCATTGCCACCCTCATCCAGATGGGCCGCGACTTCGGAATGAAGGTGGTCGTTGAGGGGCTCGAGGACGACGGCATGGCAGAGGCGGTGACAGTGCTGGGTGCGGGGCTGGGGCAGGGCTATCATTTCAGCCGGCCCCTGCCCCTGGAGCGCGCAGCCGAGTGGGCCCGCACCTTCCGCATGGACATCAACCGCGGCAATTTCAGAACCTACCTCGGTGCCCTGGCCTACCACTGGCGGTTCGCCCGGCTGGGTTCACCGCATCCCCTGACCCTTCCCGGCTGCCCGCTCACCGCCTTCCTGCAGCAGCAGGACGCGCCGGGCGACGTTGCACGCTGGCACGCCCAACACCATGAAGGCCAGGTGGCGCCGGCGGGCAGCGGCCGGCTGTTGGTTGACTGGCTCGCGGAACGGGTGTGAGACAAAAACCGCCTCTCCGTCAGAGCCTGGTGTCGAAGGAACCGCAGAACACGTTTTCGTTGAAGGTTCCCTGGAACTCGGACTTGCCCTGGATCTTGTCCAACGTGGCCCGGATGGCTTCCCGGGTACCGGCATGAGCATGGATGGCGGTTCTGACCATGGGCACATCGATCAGGTGGTTGGGCTGGTTCAGGGAGACAAAGACGGTGGGAACCTCGGTCACGTACCAGGGAATTTCGGCCGCCATCGGGGAAGACCACTTGATGCGGATGGCAGCTTCCTGGGCGAATCCCTTGACGTTGGCGAAGATGAACGCGGCGTCATATTTTTGGGCGTAGTCCCCGGTACCCTCTTCGGCAATGATCGACATGAAGTTCACGCCCTTCTCCCCGGCAGCCTCACGCTGGGCGGCGGTGCGGAACCGGTGCACCTCGAAGCCTGCGCGCTCCAGTTCCTCCTGCACCGTGTCCAGGTAGGCCAGCGGGTCCGCACGGGTGAAGTCGGCTCCTCCCGAGATGCCGTACAGCCGGATCCGGGGGTGGGTTCGCGGAGTGATGGGCAGGTTGCCCGCGGTGTCCTTGACCAGCGTGACGGTCTTGTCGGCGATGGCTGCAGCCAGGGCCCGGTGTTCGGCGCTGCCCACCAGCTGGAGCGCCTCGGTTGGTGCCACCAGCTGCTCTTTGCTTTGCCGGTGCAACCCGAGGGACGCCTTCAGTCCCAGGATCCGGCGCACCGCATCGTGCAGGCGCTCATCGGAAATGACGCCCGACCGGTACCCGTCCAGCATGTAGCGGAAGTCCTCGTCCGGATTGCGGAAGAACAGGAACATGTCACAACCGGCGGCGATGGTCGCCGGTACCAGGTCCTCCCGCCGGCGGGCCTGTGTCAGGCCCACCATCTGGGACGCGTCCGTGAGGATCAGGCCGTTGAAGCCCAGTTCACCGCGCAGCAAATCCTGCAGCAGCTCCGGTGCCAGCGTGGCAGGGAGCACGTCCGCGTCCGTCAGGCCGGGCCGGAAGTGCCGTGACAGTTCCGGCGCGCCGATGTGCCCAATCATGATCGACTGCACGCCATGGGCGATCAGCTCGCGGTACACGCGCCCGTAGCTGCTGGTCCAGTCCCCGTAGCTGAGCGTGTTGTAGGACGTCACCACGTGCTGGTCCCGCTCATCGATGCCATCGCCCGGGAAATGTTTGATCGCGCAGGCCATTCCCGATTCGCTGATGCCGTCGAAGTACTCCTTTGCCCTTTCAATCACGACGTCGGGCGTGTTTCCGAACGAGCGGGTCGAAATTACCGTGTTGCGCCAGTTGTAATGGATGTCCACGATCGGTGCGAAGGCCCAATTGCAGCCAATCGCCGTGCACTCCACTCCTGCCACCCGGCCCATGTCCCGGGCAATGCCCTTATCGGGATGTGACCCGGCCTGAAGGTGCGTGCAGACGAACGTCCCGTCGTCGCAGCTGCCGAAGCCGCCCATCTCGGGGTTCGAGGCGACCAGCAGCGGAATCCGTGACGTGGCCTGCGCGTAGCGGATATGCTCCTGCACCTCTGCAGCCGGCCCGGGCCGGTACCGCATGCCGCCCACGTGGTACTTCTCCAGTACCCCGTCCAGATACTCCGGCGAATAGTCGTTGTTGTGGTTGATGAACAGCTGGCCGATCTTTTCTTCCAGCGTCATCGACCCCAGCGTCGCCTCCACCCAGGCCACCGCCTCCACGTCCAGGTGGAAGGGTGCGGCGGCCAGGTTCACGAGGAAAGGCCCCGTCCCGGTCCCGACCGGAACTGCCTGCCCGCTGGCGTCAGTCACCAGTCGTGGACCGTTCCGTCGGAAAGGCGGTTATAGGGCAGGTAGGCCTGCTGGTAGGGGAAGGACGCCGCCGCCTCCTCGTTCAGTTCCACGCCAAGGCCCGGCTGATCACCGGGATGCAGGAAACCGTCGGCGAAGGTCATGGACTGCTCGAACACCGTGTTGGTTTTCTCGCTGTGCTCCATGTACTCCTGGATGCCGAAGTTATGGATCGCCAGCCCCAGGTGGCTCTGCGCGGCCAACCCGACCGGGGACACGTCGGTGGGTCCGTGGAACCCTGACTTGATCTGGTACTGCGCGGCGTAATCCATGACTTTCTTCAGCGGGGAGATGCCGCCGAAGTGCGTTGAGGCGGCCCGCACATAGTCGATCAGCTGTTCGCGGATCAAGGTCTGGAAGTCGAACACCGTGTTGAACACTTCACCGACCGCCAGCGGAGTGGTGGTGTGCTGGCGCACCAGCCGGAAGGCGTCCTGGTTCTCGGCCGGGGTGCAGTCCTCCAACCAAAACAGGTCATAGGGTTCCAGCGCCTTGCCCAGCTTGGCGGCCTGGATGGGGGTCATCCGGTGGTGCCCGTCGTGCAGCAGCGGCAGCTCGGGCCCGAACTCGTTGCGGACCGCTTCGAACACGGTGGGCAGGTGCCGCAGGTAAGCCCGGGTGTCCCAGTCCTCCTCCGTGGGCTGGACCCCGCGGCCGGCCGGCTCGTAGTCGTACCGCTCCCCCGTCGCCTGCGCCTGGGCCGCCACCCCGTACAAGGCGGTAATGCCGGGGACGGAGGTCTGCACGCGGATGGACTTATACCCTTCCTCCAGGTGCTGGCGGATGGAGTCGAACAGTTCGGGGATGTCACGGCCGGAAGCATGCCCGTAGGTGCGCAGCGCCGTGCGGGAGGCGCCGCCCAGGAGCTGGTACACGGGCATGTTGGCGACCTTGCCCTTGATGTCCCACAGCGCCATGTCCACCGCGGCGATAGCTGCCATGGTCACCGGGCCGCGCCGCCAGTACGAGCTGCGGTAGAGGAACTGCCAGGTGTCCTCAATGCGGTGCGGGTCACGGTCGATCAGGAGCTGGGTGATGTGGTCCTTCAGATAGGACGCCACCGCGAGTTCCCGCCCGTTCAGTGTCGCGTCTCCCAGCCCGGTCACCCCCTCGTCAGTGGTGATTTTCAGGGTGACGAAGTTCCGGCTGGGGCTGGTGACGATAACATCGGCGGCAATGATTTTCACTGCATTCCTTTCAACGGGCGTGAGGCGTTCGGTTGTTCAACAAGAGGGGTTTGACGGGATCCCGCCGCAGCGGCTGCGGGGGTACCGGCACGGAAATCGGCAGCTTCCCCGCCCAGCCCGGTGGCGAGGCTTTCCACCAGCTGGACCACGTCGTCGTCCCCGGCCAGGCCGGAGTCGATGAGGCGCAGCAGGGCGCGCAACTGTTCGTCGCCGTCCAGCTGCAGGGCGGCGGTTATGGCTGCTTCAGCGGGGTCCTGTGGGCGCTGACCGGCGCGCAGGAACGCCACCCAGGCGGCAATCATCCGGGCGGCGCCCTGGCCGCTCCGTCCGGCGGCGCGTTCTGACCTCAGCACAGCGACGGCACGGGTTCGCAGTTTGGTGGTGGCGTCGGAGGCGATCTGAGCCAGGTGGTGGGCGATGCGGGCGTTCGCAAAGCGGTCCAGCAGGGCTTGGCGATAGGCCGGAATGTCCAACCCTGCGTCCGGCAGCGCGCGTTCCGCCTCATCCCACAGCTCCTCGACCCAGGCGGCGCAGGCCGGGTCGGCCAGGGCCTCGGCAACGGTGTGGGCGCCACGCAGCTGTCCGGCGTAGGAGAGCAACGAGTGGGCTCCGTTAAGCAGCCACAGCTTGCGGTTTTCGAAGGGTTCAAGGTATTCGACGAAGGTGGCTCCGGCGTCCTCCCAGCGGGGGCGGCCGGCCGGGAAGTTCCCGCTCAGGACCCAACTGCGGAAGGGCTCGGTGACCACCGCCGCATTGTCCACGTAACCACATGTACTCTGCACGACAGCCAGGTCCGCCGGCGTGGTCCGCGGCGTGATCCGGTCAACGGAGGTGCCCACGAAGGAAACGTTGCCTCCGATCCATTGCGCCAGCTCCGGCTGGACGGCCTCGGCCAGGCCGAGGACTGCTGAGCGGGCGGCGGCGGCGTTGTCGGCCAGGTTGTCGCACGAAACCACCGCGAGCGGGCCGGCGTCGGCGTCGCGGCGCGCTGCCAAGCCGACCAGCAGCCGCCCGATCGGTGTGTGCGGTGCCGCCGGCGCGGAGCTCGGTGGCTGATCGGACAACAGCCCCCCTAAGGCTGCGATATCCGCCTGCACGGCCGGGTCCTCAGCGTTCAGGGCATTGTCCGCGCCCAGGTGGTAACCGGCTTCGGTGATGGTCAGGGTGACCACCGCGGTCGTCGGGGCAGCCACCAGGTGACGGAAGGTGCCCAGGTCGGCGCCGTCGTGCGCCTGCACGATCTGCGACATGAGCTCGAAGGTGTCGCCGTTGGCGGAGCGCTCCACCAACGTGTACAGGCCGTCTTGCGCCGCCAGCTCCTGGGCCGCCTGGGGGGATCGCACCGTGAACGCGGCGATGCCCCAGGCCCCGTCCGTGTCCGCCTGCTGCGTGTACCAGGCCTGGTGTGATCGGTGGAAGGCGCCCAGGCCAATGTGGACAATCCGCACCCTCGGCACCGGACGAACCGGCGCTGCCGCCTGCACCGGTCCGGTGCCGTCAGGAAGCGCCCGTTTCAGCCGCGGCAGGTTCTCGCCGCTCACAGTTTGAAAACCCTGCGGGGGGCCGCGTCCACGATGTCGACGATCAGTTCGCGGGCCCGTTCCAAGGTGATGCGCCGCTCCGCCACGAGGCGGGCCAGGAAGGATGCCTCCACCCGTCGTGACGCGTCGTGGCGGGCGGGAATGGAGCAGAAGGCGCGGGTGTCGTCGATGAAACCGGACGACCGGGAAAAGCCGGCGGTTTCAGTGACTGCCGAGCGGAAGCGCAGCATGGCATCGGGTGCATCCAGGAACCACCAGGGGGCGCCGATGTACACCGACGGGTAGAACCCGGCCAATGGTGCCAGTTCCCTTGAGAAGACAGTCTCGTCCAGGGTGAACAGCACCAGGTGGAAGTCCTTGGCCGTACCGAAGTCCTCCAGCAGGGGGCGGATGCCCTCGGTGTAGTTGACCGCCACCGGGATATCGTGCCCGGTGTCGGCCCCGAACCGGTCAAATGACGGGCCGTGGTGATTGCGGAACGAGCCCGGATGGATCGTCATGACCAGGCCGTCAGCTACGGACATGCGTGCCATCTCGTACATCATGTACGCCTCGAAGCGGTCCCGGTCCTGCGCGGTGGCTGTCCCCCGGCGGGCCTTGTCGAACAACTCCTCCGCTTCCCTGCGCTCCAGCTTGAGCGTCAACGGGGTGCGCACGCCATGGTCGGCAGAGACGGCGCCATGCTGGATGAAGAATTGGCGCCGGTTTTCCAACGCCAGCAGATATCCGTCCAAGCCTTCCCTGCCCTCCCCCGCGGTGGCCACCAGGCGCTCCAC
The DNA here is from genome assembly GCA_025465475.1 of Micrococcaceae bacterium. GTDB lineage: Bacteria > Actinomycetota > Actinomycetes > Actinomycetales > Micrococcaceae > Arthrobacter_M. The sequence goes on along the minus strand of JAODMR010000161.1, from coordinate 41,945 downwards.
CCGGTCGGCGAAGTCAGGGGTGAAAGCGTTCAGGTACGCATCGGGCCGGAAGGTGGGCAGGACCCGGCCGCCAAACGCAGCATCCTGCCGCAGGGCGGCGTGTGCCGCCAGGTCATCCAGCGGATCATCGGTGGTGGCCAGCACCTCAATGTTGAAGTCCGAGAACAGTTGCCGTGGCCGGAACCGGGGGTCCTCCAGCGTCGCCTGCAAATCATCGAACAGGGCGTCAGCATTGGCTTCGGTGATTTTGGAGTCGTCCAGGCCAAACACGTTGACGAACTCGGACCGCAGCCAATAGCCCGATGCTGTGCCATCAAACAGCGGCCACGCCCGGCAGAAGTGCCGCCACACCGTCCGTGCGTCCACGTCGGTCGTGCCACCGACCCGCAACTGGTCGAGTCCGACGCCGCTGGCGTGAATCAGCCGGGTCACGTAGTGATCGGGGCTGACCAACAGCGTCGCCGGGTCCGGGAAGGGCGTGTTGTCCCGGATCATGGCGGCGTCTATGTGCCCGTGCGGGGAAAGGATGGGAAATCCTTCCACCACCTCGACAAGTTCCCTGGCCACCTGCCGTACGGCAGGCTCCGCGGGCAGCAGGCGGTCGGGATCGGTGGCGATCGACTTTGACATGCTTCTAAGTCCTTCTATGCAGCGGGATGGGGTGCGAACAGATCAGGCGGCCGGGGTGGCAACGTTCAGGCCCGCCAAAGCGGCCACCTGCCGGAGGTAGGCGAGGTTGTCGGCGGTGCGCTCGGCCAACGGCAGATCCGTGGAGAAATCCTCCACCGTGACCCAGCCGTCATAGCCGAAGGCCGCCAGCGCCCGGAAGTAGGCAAGCACGCTCGCCTGTCCGCCGCGCAGCGTCGCCCACTGGTTCTGCCACACGGCTGCGCCCGTCTCGTCCTCGTCGTCCTGCCGGACCCAGACCGCGTTTTTGACGTGGATGTGTGCGAGGTACTCCCCCAGCAGCTGAAATGCCGGCAGGAAGTCCTCCTGACCTTCGATCAGCAGGTTGCCCAGGTCATGGATCACCCCTACGTGGTGCGGGTCCAGTCCCTCGAGCAGCCGCCGGGCAGAGGAAGCGGAAGCGGTGATGGTGCGGTGGTGCAATTCCACCAGCGCCTTGACGCCATGGTGCGCGGCCCGTTCGGCGACCCACTCGAAGTCCCGGCGGGCCTGCTCAAACAGGTCCGGATAGGAAATTCCGCTGGGCGGTTCTCCGCCCCACTCCGCCGTACCCAAGGGCAGGGTTGTGACACGAACCTGCCTGCCGCCCAGCCGTGCCGTGGCGGCAAGCATCCGTTCGACGTCGTCGTGGTTGTCACAGCGGGCGTAACCGCCGATACCCGACATTTCCAGGCCGGCGTCGGCCGTGATGCGGGCGATCCGGTCCAGGTTGTCCTCCAGCCCGGTGAGCGGCAGGCTTGCCTTGTTGCCGGCCCAGAAACCGGGTGTGGAGGCGTCCGCCTGGTCGGTGATCCGCCATTCGATGCCGTCCCAGCCCTGTCCGGCCAGCGCCGTGGCTGCCTCCTCCGGAGTCCACTCGGGGGTTGATGCGGTGAAGACCGAGAACTTCATGAACGTGAGCCTTCCATCGACCCGGTGCGGACCTGCAGATCGTTGTACTTGCCGGCAACCACGTCGTCGAAGAGGACCGGTTGATTCAGCGTTGCCGATACGTAGACGGCGCGAACGGCGGCCAGGGCCTGGACCGCGTGGGAGATGGTGACCGAGGCCTGGCGTCCCTCCCGGATCGCTGCGACCACGTCCCGGTACTGGCGGATGTGCCCTGCCGGGTAGACCGTGGGGTCCTTCGCCTCGTACGTGTCATCCGGGTAGCCCGCCAGCACGTCCTTGGCCTGGTTTCCCTCTCCCTGAAGTCCCATATCGGCGGATTCCCCACCGGCGTCAGCGGCGTGGAAGTAGGCCAGCTCGTCCCGGTCAATGACGGCCGACCCGGCCGAGCCCATCAACTGCAGCCGTACGGTCAGCCCCGGGTAGGCGGCCGTGGTGGCGTGCAGCACAGCCAGGGCACCGTTTTCGAACGTCACGGTGGCCACGGCGGTGTCCTCCACCTCCATTCGTTCGTGCGCCAGCAGGGCGGTGCGGGCATAGATCTCCACGGGCTTGCCCAGGAAGCTCAGGAGCAGGTCGACGGTGTGCACGCCCTGGTTCATGACGGCGCCGCCCCCGTCCATGGCCCAGGTGCCACGCCAGTCACCGGAGTCGTAGTAGCCCTGGCTGCGCCACCAGGCGACGGATGCGATGGCTGAGGTGAGCCGGCCGAGCCGGCCGTCGGCGGCGGCCTGCGAGACGGCCACGCTCGCGGTGTCGAAGCGGTGCTGGCTGATCACCGAGGACACCTGGCCCTTGGCGGCCGCGTCCGCTGCCGCCGCCTCGATTTCCTGTGCGCGGGTCAGGTCCACGTCGAGGGGCTTCTCGATGATGAGGTGCTTTCCGGCGGCGAGGACCTCCAGGCCCTGCTGGATGTGCAGGCCACTGGGCGTTGCGACGGTTACCAGGTCGATCTCGCCCTGCGCGAGCGCGTCGGACAGGTGCTGGTACACGGTGGGCCGGGGCAGGCCCTTGTCCTCGATGCGGCCGGCCAGGGCTTCAGCGGCGGTCAGGATCTCGTCGACGACGGCGACGACCTCCAGCCCCTCGATCTCCTCCACGGCCGCGGCGTGGGTCCTGCCGATGTTGCCGCAGCCGACGATGGCTACGCGAATGGTCTGCGTCATGCTGTGTGAACTCCTGCTTCCTGGGTGACTTTGGCGAAGGCTCGTGCTGCTATCCCGAACGCGGTGGGCCCGGAGAACCCGCCGAGCCCGTGGGCGCCGGCCAGGTGCGGCTCCAGGGACGCGAATCCGGTGTACCCGTCGGCCTTGAGGGCCTGGACCGTGCGCAGCAGGTCGCCGTCGCCTTCCCCGGCGGGCACCACGTGCCCGTTGGCGAAGAGGGCGTCCTTGACCTGCAGGTATTCCAGGTGGGGCCGGATCCGTTCGTAGGCTTCGTCGAAGGGTTTCACGCCGACCTGAACGAAGTTGGCCGCATCCCAGGCCGCCTTGAGGGCCGGTGAGGCGACGGTTTCGAGGATGTCGAGGACCCGTTCGGGCACGTCTCCGAAGATGTCTTTTTCGTTTTCGTGCAGCAGGACCACTCCGGATTCTTCGGCGACGGCAGCGAGCGCCCGCATGCGCTCGATCACGTCGTCGCGGATGCTGTCGACCGGTACGGAGTCCCCGTAGTAGAACGAGAAGATGCGGATGTAACCGGATTCCAGAATTCGGGCCGCGTTGGCAGCCCGCCGCAGGCGTTCCACTTCGTGTTCCACCGGCAGGCTGACGTCCACTTTGCCGATGGGTGAGGCGATGGCGGAGACCTTCATGTCCTTGTCGTCGAGCAGTTGTTTCAGGCGGTGAAGCTCGTCGTCGCTGAGGTCCACCACGTTGGTTCCCCAGGCGCTGCGGACCTCGATGTGGTTGGCGCCCAGGGCCTGCAGGACGGCGATCTGGATCGCCGGATCGTCGTCGATTTCGTCGCCAAAGCCTGAGAGCAGCCAGGTGGTTTCTTGCGTGTTGCTGTCCGTCATTTATTTCACTCCTCCGGCGGTGAGCCCGCCGACTAGGTATCGCTGGAAAATCAGGTAGAGGATCACGACCGGTGCCGCACACACCAGGGCCGCCGCCATCATTTGTCCGTACTGGGGTATCGCTCCGCCCTCCTGGGAGGCGCCGAAGATCTGCAGTGCGACGGCGGCCGTCTGGCTTTCCGGCCGGGTCATTACCGAGGCGAACAGGACGTCGTTCCAGCCGAGCAGGAAGGCGAAGATGCCGGAGACAACGATGCCCGGCCAACTCAGTGGAAGGATGATTTTGAACAGGACGCCGACGTTGCTGGCCCCGTCGATGCGGGCCGCTTCCTCGAGCTCCTTGGGCAGTCCGCGCAGGTAGGTGACCATGACCCAGGTGGAGAACGGCATTGCGAAGGTCAGGTAGGTCACGAACAGGCCCCACTGGGTGCCGATCACCTGGATGCCCAGGTAGGTGGCGGCGGAGGAGAAGAGCACGAAGACCGGCAGGACCATGAGCGTGCCGGGCACTGACTGCAGGGCCAGCAGGCCGCGCAGGATGCTCAGGCGCCCGCGGAAGGTGTAGCGGACCAGGACGAATGCTGTTGACACTGACAGTGCGGCAGAGACGACAGCGGTGGCGCCGGCGACCAGCACGCTGTTGGTCAGGCCGGTCGCCAGGCCCACACTGGTCCAGATCTTGCTGTAGTTCGCCATGCTGAGGCTGGACGGCCAGAACTCGCCGCGCGCCACGCCCAGGTCCGAGTTGATGGACGCCAGGAAGATGTAGAGCACCGGAATCAGGACCAGCAGGCCCAGGAAGCCGATGATGATCACCAGCAGCGGTCCGGGCAGCAGGCGGGTGACCTCATGCTGCCGCGTGGACCCGGGCCTGGTGACTGTCGGTGTGCCCGGGCGGCGCCGGGTTGGCGCTGACGTGCTCATTTGGTTCCTCCCGGGGTTTCGCCGTCGTCCAGGCGGACGGCACGCAGGTAGACGAACAGGGGAATGGCGATCAGTACCAGTGACACGAAGGCCATGGCAGCACTCAGGCCAAAGCGGAAGCTTTGGAAGCTGGTGACGTAGGTCAGGATCGGCAGGACCTCGACGTCGGACGGTGCCGGCACCCCGAAGAGCACGAACGGAAGCGTGAAGTTGTTGATGTGGTGCAGCATTCCGATCAGGACGGCCAGCGAGAGGGGTCCCTTCAGGTACGGAAAGACGACGAAGCGGAGCTTCTTCCACCACAGCGCCCCGTCCAGGGCTGATGCTTCGTGCACCTCATGGTCCACTGCCTGGAGCCCCGCCAGGGCCAGCAGGTAGATGAAGGGCCAGGACGCCCAGATCTGCACCAGCACCAGGGTCCAGTAGCTTTGTGGCCCGTTGAGCCAGAGCCCGGGGTGGACACCTACCGTTCCCAGCACCTTGTCAACGATGCCGTCCGGCTGGAGCATGGTCCGCCACACCGTGGCCACGACAAAGGAGGGCAGGACGTAGGGAATCAGGAAGATCGAACGGACCAGGGCCCTGCCTTTGAAGGCGTTCTGGGTGGCGACGGCGGCGGCGATGCCCAGGGGCAGGGTCACGATCATGGCCAGCAGGGAGTAGCTGACGCTGAGCCACACCGATCGCAGCAGCGGCGTATGGCTGAGGGCTTCGACGAAGTTCCCGACGCCGATGAACGGTGCGCTGATCCACTTGCGCAGCGTGTACTGGTCCAGGTCAAGGCCGGCGATGTAGATGCCCAGCAGCAGCGGAACGATGATGATGATGATCATCAGCGCGCCGCCTGGAATCAGCATCCAGAGCGGGCGGTTGCGTTCGCTCAGGCCGCGGCGTTTGGCTCCGCGGTTACCGGACCCACCGTTAGTGGGGCCGGAGGCCCCGGTTGCGGCCGCTTCGGCCGCAACCAGGAGCTCGTTTGACGCATCGGAGGACATTACCGTTATCCCTTGGAGGCCCGGTCGAGTGAGGCCTGGCTCTTGGACTGGGCGTCCTTAAGCCGGTCGGTGAGGGCCGAATCGCTCACTCCACCACTGGAGAGTTCGGGAATGGATTGAACGGTGACGTTGGTCAGGGCCAGTTGGATATCGCCCCAGGCACCGGTGAACGGCGTTGCCGCTGACTGCGCGGCAGCATCGGCCATGGGCGCCAGGAGAGGATTGTCCAGGCTCTTCAGGGCTTCCGCATTGGCGGGCAGGTCACCGAAGATCTTCTGGTAGTTCAGCTGCTCATCCTTGGAGGTGATCAGCTTGAGGTAGGCGAAGGCGAGGTCCTTCTGCTTGGAGTAGTCAGCCACCACGACGTTGTCGCCGGAGAGGATGCTCGCAGCGGGCTTGTCCGTGGCCGGAGCGGTCTTCCCTGGCGGCGTCGTCGGCATGACGGCGTAGGCGTACTTGCCGGCGACCGCGGAGTTCTCCAGGGTGGGGATGGAGTTGGAGGTGGTCATCGGGAAGAAGGCGGCATGACCGGCCGCGAACTCGGCGAGGGCGTTGCTGTTGCTCCAGCCGACCGCATTGGGGTCGATGACCTTGTCCTTGGTGAGCCAGCCGAAGTACGTCTCGTAGGCCTTCTTCACGGCCGGGTCGTCCAGCTTGGCCTTGTCTCCATCGACGATGGGATCACCGGCCTGGACGGACATGGCCCAGATGAACTTCCAGGGATCAAAGTTGTCCTTGTACCCGGTCACCATGCCGTAGACGCCGTTTCCGGTCAGCTTTTTCGCCTGGTCGAGCAGCCCGTCCCAGGTGGTCGCAGGCTTGTCGATGCCGGCCGCGGCGAGGAGTTCCTTGTTGTAGGCCATCACGAAGGGGCGGCTCACGAAGGGGACGCCGACCTGGTTCTTCTCGTCCGGCCCGGAGATTCCCAGCGCCGCCGGGTTGAAACGGTCCTTGCCGCCAACCTTGTTCCAGTCATCGTCAGTGAGGGTGACGAACGCCTTGGTGGCGTAGGCGGTGGGGGTAAAGGTGGTGCCCAGGCTGTACACGTCGGGTCCCTGCCCGGAGACCACTGACGTCTGGATGCGGGTGAGTTCGTCATTGGCCGAGGCGAAGGTTTCGAAGTTTACGTTTGCCCCGGTTTCCGCCTTGAACTTGGCGGCGATATCCGTAAACCACTTTTTCTGTTCTTCCGGGTGCTGGCTGATCACACCGGTCAGGACGTTCAGCGTTTTTCCGGTGCCGTCGACCTTGCCGTCGCTGCCGGTGCTGCCGCTGCCGCTGTCCGCGCCGCCGCCGCAAGCGGCGAGCATCAGTGTGGTTGCCGAAAACGCGGCGACCAGGCCAAGCCTGGCTGACTTGCCAATCCTCATGTGTCTCCTCCTTGAGTACGCCCGCGGGCCGAAGCGGCCTGTGATGTGGATTACGCGGTCGAGGTAGAACAGAGTTTGCCATCCGGGCAACACGGTGGCAAGCGATTGCCAAAAATTGCCAAACCTGTTCGAATGGAGGTCAGATCAGCGTCCCGCCGGACTGTTGGAGATCCTTGGGGGATGGCGGGGCAGGGCGACAGGGGCAGAAAATGACGTTGGAAACGACTGACAACGGCAAACCGCCCACCATCCGCGACGTCGCTGCGCTGGCAGGCGTCGCCACCTCGACGGTCTCCCGGGCCCTGTCCAATCCGGGCCGGGTCAGCGCACGGACCAGGGAACGCATCGAGACGGCAGCGTCGCGGTTGAACTACGTGCCCAGTTCCCACGCCAGGGCTTTGAGTTCCGGCAGAACGGGGGCGGTTGCGCTGCTGGTGCCTGACGTGACGAATCCTTTTTACTTTGACATCATCCGCGGAACGCAGAATCAGCTGAAGGCCTCCGGTTACACGCAGCTGCTCGTGGACACGGAGGAATCAGCTGACGTGGAGCGCGAGGCGCTGCGGAAACTGCGTTCCTCCTCCGACGGCGTCATCATGGTCGCGTCCCGCATGAGCGATGAACAGCTGTCAGCCGTCGCGGCGACCCACCCGCTGGTGACCATCAACCGAGGCGTTCCCGGCGTGCCCACCGTCATCATCGATACCCCCGCTTCCATCGGCCAGGCGCTGGAGCACCTGGCCTCGCTGGGCCATCACAGTGTCACGTATGTGGCCGGCCCGGCCGGATCGTGGTCGAACGCCAAGCGCATGGCCGCCTTTGACGAATCCAGCAGCCAGCTTGGCCTCCGTACCGTCAAGATCGGTCCCTTCTCACCCAAGACGACCTCCGGCGCCGTCGCCGCCGACGCAGCACTGCGCAGTGGTTCCACCGCCTGCATCGTGTATAACGACCTCATTGCAATCGGCATGTTGCAGCGTTTCGCCGAACGGGGGGTGCGGGTTCCCGAGGATGTGAGCATTGTCGGCTGCGATGACATCTTCGGCGCCGACTTTTGCAACCCCCCGCTGACCACCATTACGGCACCGACCGAGCAGGCCGGGCGGGTGGCCATCACGATGCTGCTGGGGCAATTGGACCCGATGCACCGGAACTCCAACCGTCGCCTGGCTGTCCTGCCGACGTACCTGACTGTGCGCGGATCGACCGGCCCGTTCGGCGGTTCCGCCCAATAGCGGTCCTGCAACCAGTACGTCCCTCGAAAACCTATGACGGGGCCACGCCTGCTGCGGACGGATCGCCGGTCAGGCGGGTGCGCCCGAACCAGCGACGGCTGCGCCACCAGGACGGCGACGCCCACCCCCGCCGCAGGATCAGCGCCACCAGCAGGGCCGCGGCGATATGGCCGTGTGACATCAGCATGGGATCAGTCATGGCAGGCATGGCCGAACCCGCCGAGGCGAGGGTTCCTGCCGGAGTTTCAGCGTGGTGTCCGCCGGAAATAACCGGCCCTGTCAGCAGCGGCGTGGCCGTGGCGTCCAGCAGCAGGTGCAGCACCTGCTGGCCGAGCCCCAGCAGGAGCATCACAGCCCAAAACGGCAGGCAGATGGTGGAGGCCAGGGCGGCGGCCAGCACGGTAAAGGCGGCCAGCGCCATCAGGATCCCGAACGGCGGCAGGGATGCGCCCGCAGCGACATGAGCGGCGGCCCCCAGGAGAACACTGAGCAGTCCGGACGCCGTCGCCGGCAGCAACCGCGGCCTGCGCCGGCGGAGTACCGCTACCCGTCGCCCCATCCGGTGGTGCCTTCCCTACGCGGAGGCCGCGGAGATGCGGCCCTGTTTAGACAGTACGCCTCGGACGGCACGGCTAAGACAGCACTACTAAGGCCGTATGACCAAGACACCACTGCTTAGAGGGTGCGCGGCACCGTCAGGGTAAAAGGAGGAGGGAGGTACGAACGTCCGGACGGGGCCAGTGCCGATTGGGGAAGGACCTGGTCTCAAGAGGTCCAACGGCACTGACCCCTGTCTCGGGGTCGGCAGGAAACCTGCACATAGCCCGGTGGCGGCATCGGATGGCCACCTCCCGGACTGACAGCTTCACTGTAGGTCGGGGCCCGCGGGCGGCGATTGAGTAATTACTACTTGTCTTTGCGCGGCTGTCCCTTGACCGTCGGCACCCCGATCGATCCGGTTTCATCAGGGCCTGTTTCCGTGTCCGCATTGGTGCGCAGATCGCGCTCATACAGCAGATACTCAGCGTCGGAGCCGACGCGGCGTAACGTCGCTGCACCGCCGATGTCGGCCCACATCGCATAGCCGACGGGAATCGATGCCACTTCCAGGACCACGGTGCGGGGCAGGTTGGCGACCCAGAACTCCAGGTGGCGGTCCGTCGCACGCCGCCAGCCCTCTTCGCTCTCCGGTTCCACGTGGGACATGTACCTGACCTCGCCGCGGTACATCAGGGGCAGGTCTGCCGCGGATGCTTGCCGCAAAAGCTGGGGTTGCTGCAAAGTCATGCTCGACAGCCTATTTCCACCCGGCAGGCGCGGCTGACACCCGTGCGGAGCACAGGTGACGGCCCGACCTGCAGGCCCTAGCATAGGGCCATGTCGACATATACCGTAAGCCGCAACGCCCTCATCCCGGCCGCTCCGGCCGTCATCTTTCCACTGATCAATGACTTCCGTCAGTGGACAGCCTGGTCGCCTTGGGAGTCCCTGGACACCAACATGAGACGTAGCTACTCCGGCAGCACCTCAGGGCCCGGGGCGCGCTACGAATGGCAGGGCAACCGCCGCGCCGGTGCCGGGTCCATGGAGATCCTACGGACCAACGAGCCCTCCAGCCTCGAGATGCAGGTGAACTTCACCAAGCCGTTCAAGACCGTCAACCCCCTCTCCTTCACCTTGGTGCCCGAGTCCACGGGAACCAGGGTGACCTGGACCATGACCGGAGAAAACCGGGGCGTCATGGCCCTCTTCTCGCGGTTCATGAGCATGGACAAAATGATCGGCAAGGACTTCGAGAAGGGCCTGGCCTCCCTGGCCTCCGCTGTGACCGCGCGCAGCTGAGGCTAGCGGGACCCGGCACACGCAGTCCTGCCCCTGCCTAACTCTGCAGGGCTGTGGCACGATGCTGGAATGGATGAAACAGAAAACGTTGGACCCGAAGTCGCGTCCAGCAAGGAGCCGCTGCACCCTGAGGGCATCGGTGAACGCAACGACGACGCCGTTCCCTCCGAGGAGGACCTGCGCGGCCGCACCGAACGCCGGCTGGAAGCGGAACGTAAGCTCGACCAGCACCTGACCCAGGCCTCCGAATCGGCCAAACATCCCGGAGTCCGCTAGGTGGCCGCCACGCGCGCCCGCGCCCTGGTCACCGGAGCGGGAAAAGGCATCGGAGCCGCGATCGCCGGTGCCCTGGCCGGCGGCGGACACCGCGTAGCGGTCCACACCGGCCACGACATAAAAGCTGCCGAACGCACCCTGGCCGCGCTGCCCGGGGACGGGCACGTGCTGATCGTCGGAGACGTGTCCAGTCCGGAGACCTGTGCTGACATCTTCGGCTCGGCGGTGGCCGGGCTTGGCGGCGTGGATGTGCTCATCAACAATGCTGGCATGTTCCGTTCGCACCCCGTGGACAGCACCAGCTATAGGGACTGGCAGGAGGCTTGGCGGCGGACCCTGGAGGTAAACCTGCTCGGCCCCGCCCAGCTGACCTGGCTGATGGTCGATCACCTGCTGCATCGGGCCGAGGGTCCGGCCGGAGGCCGGCTCGTCAGTGTCGGGTCCCGCGGCGCGTACCGAGGGGAGCCGATAACGCCGGCCTATGGCGCCAGCAAAGCCGGATTGCATGCCATGACGCAGTCGCTCGCTGTAGCCCTTGCCCCACACGGCATCTTTTCTGCCGCCGTCGCGCCGGGTTTCGTCGACACCCGGATGGGCAGGCCGGCGTTGGAGGGTGCGGCCGGGCAGGCCGTGCGTGCCCAGAGTCCCTTCAACCGGGTGGCCGAGCCCGAGGAAATCGCCGCCACGGTGGCCTGGCTCGCCACCACGGCACCGGTGTGGGCCAGCGGCACCGTGGTGGACGTCAATGGGGCCTCCTACCTGCGCTGACCCGGTTCCACCCGCTCCGCCCCGACTGCCGGAGTCAACCTGTGCCGCCACTGCGGCAACGCTGGCAAACTGGAACCATGGCTCAAGCAAGGTCCACCGCGGACCGGACCGTCCCGTGGGTGATTTACGACGGCGACTGCGCGTTTTGCTCTCTTTCCTCGGGGTGGCTGCAACGGCTGCTGCACAACGGCCATATTCCTGACGTGATGCGCATCCCCTGGCAATTTGTTGACCTGGCTTCGGCCGGCATCGAGCCCGGTCGTCCGCAACAGGAGGCCCTGTGGTTGGCTCTGGATGGCCACGTCTACGGTGGGGCGCGTGCTGTGGCGCAGTGGCTGCGGTATCGGGGCGGAGCCTTCGGTGTTGCCGGAGCGCTGATGGACGCGCCCCTGGTGGCCCCGCTGGCCGATGCGATGTACCGTCTGATCGCCGCCAACAGGCATCGCCTTCCCGGTGGAACGGCCACCTGCGCGATGGTTCCGCCGCCCGACGCCCGACCTCAGACCGACGCCTGACGTCACACAGGCGCCGTTGAGAGAACCGACGTCGCAAAGAAAACCGGCACCGCAAAGAAAACCGACCTGGCCGGTGGTGCCGCAACGACGTCGTAACACATAACTGGGATACTGGGTGCCACCCCTCGGTCTCACTGGCAGGAAAATCCCATTGCTCGATGTATTCACGCTGCGCGTCACCTTCGCCGTGGCGGCTTTGACGCTGCTGGTGCTTTTCTATCTCGGGGTTTATCGGCGTACCGGCTCCGCCTACAGTGGCTGGTGGTGCCTGGCCATTCTGGGATTTCTGACCGGGTCCTCGGCCTACCTGCTGAACGGGACCGGCCACCAGTGGTGGGCCAATCCAGCCGGCAACGTGTTGGGAGTTGCGGGAGCGGCCTGCGTTTGGGCCGGGGCGCGCTCCCTCAGAACCGCTTCGCCTCAAATGTGGCAGATGGTCGCGGTGCCCCTGGTCAACGTACTGGCTGCAGCATTCGATCATCCCGCCACCAACGTCTGGTCGGGTGGGTCCGTATTCCTCGCCTCGATGGCGCTGCTGATCGGACTAACCTCCTTTGAATTGTGGCACCTGAACGGGAACCCGGCCCGGGTGCAGGTTCCGCTGGCGGTAACGTCGGGACTGCTGGCCGTTTTCTACCTGCTTCGTTGCTTGGCGTTTCTTGTCGTCGGGCCTACTGGACAGCTGTTTCAAACGCTTTTCGGGACGGGGATCACCACCCTGTTGACCATGGCGCTACTGGTGGTGGTTTCATTCAGCATGGCCGCCCTCAGCGTGGAACAGGTCACGGCTGAACTGCGGATCAAGGCCAGCCAGGACGGCCTCACCGGACTGTTGAACCGGTCCGCCTTCGCCGACCTGGTACAGGACACCGTCCGCAGGTTGAGCGGCCAACGCATTTATGGCTCATTGATCATGGCGGACCTGGACCATTTCAAGCAGCTCAACGACCGGAACGGACATGCCGTGGGCGACGTGGCGCTGCGCGCCTTTGCCGACGCCTGCCGGACGTCCACGCGTGCCACCGACCTGGTGGCACGCCATGGCGGGGAGGAATTCCTGCTCTTCCTGCCGGGCGCCGTTCCGCAACAGGCAGCCCGCGTTGCGGCACAAATCAGCACGGCCTTGCGGGAGACGTCCCTTGATGGCATGCAACTGCCAACCGTCAGCTATGGAATCAGCGCCTATGCGCCCTCACAGGACCTTTCCTCAGCCGTCGCCTCGGCCGATGCGGCGCTGTACCAGGCAAAATCCGGCGGCAGGGACCAAATTGTGTTGGCGGCAACCTCCCCCTAACTTACGACTGGACGGCGGGACGATCCGGATGGTTGTACCGCACCACGACGTCCGGCTCCTGCACCAGCTCCAGCTCGTACTCCAGCAGGGCATCAACCGTAAACTCCTCCCCCGCCGGACTCCGGTTCTCCAGCACTGACCGGGTCAGAGTCAGGTGGACTGTCAGGTCGAAATCCAGCCACCTGTCCAGCAGCATTGGTCCGGCCACCAGCACCACCTGACCCGGAAGCGCAACCTCCCTGGCGTCTCGAACGGAACGGTCGGTGCGCGGGTCCCGCAGCCGGGGAAGCCAGCTCACGGGCGCTGTACGTTCGGGGGCAAGCGGGTCCAGCACTTCGCGTCCGACGGCCTGATAGTCAAACCATCGGGAGGCATACCCATACGCGTCGGGAGGGCCGTTTTCCAACCGGAGGGACGCTGGCAGCTGGTAGTCGTTGAGGTCCACCACTGCCGCCGGGCGCCCGTTGCGGAGCAGCCAGTCAGCAACATCATCCGCAAGCAAGCGCGGCCGCGCGGCCGGGGGGCCGTCCACGGCGACCCGTACTCGGCCTGGATGCTCCAGGCACCGCTCTCCGATCAGGCGGACCAACGCGGCGGGGGTAAGGGGAGCGAAGCGAGGCACCAGTCGATTATGCCTACGCATCCCTACCGTGGCCGCCACTTGTGCAGGACGAGCGTGTCGAACATGATAGTCAGCAGACTTACTATCGGTGGCTGGTTGATGCCGGCCGGAGGGAGATCCAACATGATCAACAGCGACAGCATCCACAACCTGATCAACGCCGGCGGGACCGTCCGGACCACGGGCGGCGAAACCATCGGCCCGATCGGCAACATCTACGTCGACGACACCACCGGCGAACCGGACTGGGTGGCCGTTCGGCGGGCCACCTCAGGCAACGTGCTGATTCCCCTGCATGGGGCCACCATTGCCGGCCGCGACATCGTCGTTCCCTATGAATCCCACGTCATCTCCACGGCTCCAGCCACGGTGGGGGCTGGCGAGCATCTCTCCCAGGCGAACAAGGATGAACTGCGACGCCACTACGCGGCACGGAGCGGGCAGAGCGACGCCGGATCCTCCGACGACGTCGAAGGATCCGGGATGGTTCGGTCCGAGGAACGCCTGCGCGTGGGAACACAGTGGACGGCTACCGAGCGGGTGCGCCTGCGGAAGCGCATAGTCACCGAGATGGTCACCATCACCCAGACCGTGCCGGTGCGCCGCGAGGTGCTTGACATCGATCGGGAACCGGTCACCGACTCGACCGACGTCGGTTCGGCCCTGCCAGGGGACCTGCCCGAGGGGCTGGAGATCATCCTTCGCGAGGAACGTCCAGTGGTCCGCATGGAGTCTGTTGCCATCGAGCGTGTGCGCGTGCACAAGGACACGGTCCAAGCCCAGGCATCCTTCACTGACCAGCTGCGGAAGGAGCGCATCGAGGTCGGTGGTGACATCACCGGCGGCGACACTGCGGGCGGCGGGATCACAGGCGGCGACACTGCGAACGGTGACAATTTCCGCAGTGACCGGGGAGTGTGACCCGGCTCATGTAGCGTGGCCCTATGCCTATCCTCCTGCACCTCGATTCCTCAGCCGACCTCGCCACGTCCCGATCGCGCTCTATTACCGCGGCTTTTGCCGATGCGTGGCAGGACCTCGGCGCCGACCACACGGTTGTTCATAGGGACCTCCACCGCGACGCGCTCCCCCACCTCAGCGACGCCTCGCTGCATTTCCCGGCCCGGCTGCGCCCGGCCGGCGCCACTCCAGCCAAGGAGCAGGAGGACCTGCAGGACTCCCTGATCGCGGAACTCACCGGAGCCGACGTCGTACTCATTGGCGTGCCGCTCTACAACTACTCCCTGCCCTCCACCCTGAAAGCCTGGGTGGACTACATTCATGTGCCTGCAGTAACGGCACCCTTTGACGATCCGGCAACCCAGCAGCCCATGGCCGGCCGGACGGCAGTACTGGTATCCACCCGCGGCGCCACCTACGATGCTGGATCCCCGACCGAGTTCAATGACCATGCGATTCCCGCCCTGCAGCTGATTCTCGGCAACGCCCTGGGCATGAACGTGGAGACCATCGTCGCGACGCGCACCCTGACCGAACGCTTTGGCGGCCCGGCGGAGGAAGTGGCGAAACAGCACGCCGAACTGGCCGCCGCTCTTGAGGCGGCCGCAGCAGCCGCCAAGCGCCTGGGGTGACGGCAGCAGCCTCCGCAGCAGCACGCCAGGCAGGGCTGCTGACTGGCAGCAGCCGCGGGTCTCACGGGCCGGCAGTGGTGGTTCCGGCGCCGGTGTGCTTATAGTAAGCCTACTGATGAATTTCATTATTCATCGCCGCTGTACTAGCCAAAGGAGACACCGTGAGCACTAAGGTCGAGCAGTCGATAGTAGTAAACCTGCCGGTGAGCACCGTCTATAACCAGTGGACGCAGTTCGAGGACTTCCCGCAGTTCATGGGCGGCGTCAAGAGCGTCAAGCAGTTGAGCGACGACCGGCTGGAATGGGTCGCCGAGATCGCCGGTATCCGCCGGCAATGGGAAGCGAAGATCGTTGAGCAGGTCCCGGACCGGCGCGTTGCCTGGGCCGCCACTGAAGGCGCAACCAACGCCGGTTCTGTCACCTTTGAGGAGGCAGCAACCGGCCAGACGCACGTTCACCTGTCCCTTGAGTACGAACCCGAGGGCCTTGTGGAGAAGATCGGCGACAAGCTGAACGTCGTGGAAAACCAGGCCGAGGGCGACCTGCAGCGGTTCAAGGAGTTCGTCGAATCGGAAAGCTACGCAACCGGAGCCTGGCGGGGCTCCATCAACGAGGGCACCTCGGTCGGCAACCCAGGCGTGGAGGCAGCGGACAGTTCACGTGGTGACAGCGGCAAGGCTGGCGTGAGCGGCAAGGTGGCAGCCGGCCTCGGCGTGGCAGCAGCCGCTGCTGCAGCCACCGGCATCGGACTGGCAGCAGCAGCCAAGGGCAAGGACACCGAGGAAACCGAGGTGCCTGTGGTTCCTGAGGTGCCGGTGGTTCCCGCAGTTCCGGTCGAGACCACACCGGTGCTCCCGGTGGAGACCACCCCGGTTCCGCCCGTCAGCACCACCCCGGTTCCGCCGGTGATGGACCTGCCTGACACCGGCGCTTCGGCCGGCTCAGCGTCGGCTGACATCGGGGAACGTCCGCTGGGCCAGCCCTTCGACCAGACCAACGGCCTGGCCGATACGGACGGTGAGTCCGACGGCACCGCCGAGAGCGACACAACCAGCGGGGCCGAGCGCGGCGAGCGGGGAATCGGTGGAACGAACCTTCCGCCCAACCTCGCCGCCGGCGACGTGGGCGGACAGCACTAGCCCCTCACCCAGTGGGCGGCGCCGATAGGCGCCACAACGGATCACCCGGCGCGGCTTCCTGTACAACAGGGAGCCGCGCCCGGCGTTAACGACGGAACGACCGGCATGGAACCACCGGCACTCGCGGCACGAGAAATTGTTATGTTCCGATAACGCTGCGTGCGGTTAGATGGGCCCCACCATAGTCCGTCCGGTGAAGGAGTTCGAAATGATCGAGTCCAACCATCCGTTTCCTGCCGAAAATCGAAGCAGCGGCGTACCAGGGGAACAGCCACCGGTTGAAACAACCGGCCGCTACGTTGTGGTCTTCGATGAGGCCGGCACAGATCCTTCGCGGGCACTTCATGCCGCGGGCCTGTCCAACGTCGCCGACAGCCGGGACTTTTCATCCCACGGCGTCGACCTGTCCCCCGGCAGCGGAGGCGAAGGCTGGTACTTCGCCACCCTGGGCATCGCCGTCGTGTCGGCAGAGCCGGGTCAACTGTCGGCCATGACTGGATCCCGGGCAGAGGCCGGGACGGACGGTGCACGCGTTTTGTCGTTCTCCCCCGAGCTCGTCTACCACATCCTGGATGACACAGCCGACTATGCCAGCGGATTCCGGGACGGCGCCGCCGACCTGGCTCAGAGGCTGGCCTCCCGCGCACACGCGGGGGGCACCTCCGCTGCCGCGCAACCGAGCGGCTTCCAGGACACCGCCGATTACACGTGGGGCCTGCAGGCCACCAAAACGGTCTCCAGCAGCAGCTCCGGGAAAGGCATCAAGGTCGCGGTCCTGGATACCGGCTTTGACGCATCCCACCCTGACTTCGCCGGACGAACCATCACCACGTCCTCCTTCATCAGCGGAGAGGACGCCCAGGACGGTCACGGGCACGGAACGCACTGCATCGGAACGTCCTGCGGACCACGGAAACCCTCCACCGGGAGGCGTTACGGCATCGCCTACGAGGCTGAAATCTACGCCGGTAAAGTGCTGAGCAACGCAGGTTCCGGCAGCGACGCTGGCATCCTGGCCGGAATCGACTGGGCCATCACCAATGGCTGCGCCGTGATCTCCATGTCCCTCGGCGCCGACGTGGCCCAGCAGCACCCGCCCTACACCGCCGCCGGCTCCCGGGCCCTGGATCAGGGGACGCTGATTGTTGCCGCAGCAGGGAACAATGCCAACCGAACGGCTGGAAACTTCGGCTTTGTCGGAGCCCCGGCGAACAGCCCCTACATCATGGCGGTCGGCGCCCTGGACGCACAGCTGTCCGTGGCCCCGTTCTCCGCCCGATCCCTGGAGGCCTTGGGCGGGCAGGTGGACGTGGCCGGGCCCGGCGTGCAGGTTTATTCGTCCTGGCTGATGCCCACCCGTTATCGGATCATCAGTGGCACCAGCATGGCAACGCCGCACGCTGCAGGAGTGGCGGCGTTGCTGGCAGAAGCCACCGGCTACCGGGGCCGGGAGTTGTGGGCGGAACTGGTCCAGCAGTCCCAGCGCCTGTTGGCGCCTTCGGTCGACGTCGGCTCCGGCATGGTCAACGCGCCTCAGTGAACCAGTCCGGGGAGACGTACCATGAGCGCATGATGCACGTGATCGTCACCGTCGACCAGGCGCACCTCCCCAACATCCAGGAAGTTGGAGAGGAACTGCGCAGACGGGGAATGGAAGTGGAGCAGGTCCTGGCGGCCGTCGGCATCATCAGTGGCAGCGTGTCCGACGGCGGGCAGTCCCGGTTGGAGGAGGTTCCGGGCGTGGCGTCGGTGACCGGTCAGCTCACGCACCGGATCGCCCCACCGGACTCCGACATTCAATAGGTGGAAGGGCAGGTCCTTCCCGCTCATCCGTCGGAAAAGGACCTGCTGAAGGAATTCAGTGCTGGCACGGAGGTTGACCTCCCGGGCCTGGCCGCACCATGGAGTTACGCCACCAGGAACCCCTGAGGCGGGCACGGCAGGGACAACGGCGCCGGATGAACCGGCGGGACGCACTCCTGGAACGTGCACAAGCCAAGCACTGTTTCCCAGCTGCCCGACGCCTTCGCTCGGGCCCTTTCACCGAAAGAAGCGAGATGAACAAGCTCTCCTCCCCGTCCTCTGCAACGCTGCTCAGGCGGGGCGCTCTGCCCGTCCTGGCAACAGCTTTGGTAGCCTCAGCCACCCTGTTTGCCGGCGCCGGACCCTCGGCGGCAGCCACCGCACCGGCAGCAGATCCGTCCAGCCCGGCGACTCCCGCCTCCGCGGAGAAGTCAATCCTGCTGGTCGGGACCACCTGGTCCGGTGACGTGCTGTACCCCACCAATGACGGCACCTGGGAGTGGTCAGGAACGGTGACGGCCCAAACGCTGTGCACCGGCTGGTTCGCGAGCACGAGCGGACACATCGTGACCGCAGGGCACTGCGTGGACCCGCAGGAGGGCCGTGAATCCATCCTGACCGAGTTCCTCGCCGAAAACGACGCCCTGGAAATGCTCCCGCAGGCCAAAATCGATTGGAAGACCGACGGCGGCGGAGAAGGCAAGCCGCTGGGACGCACTGTGGAAGTCATCCAGCCCAAGGCGGTGGAAGGAGCGGTTATCACCGACGCGACCATCGCGCAGGTCCTCAACTATGAACCGTTCGAGAACGGTGACCTGGCACTGCTCCGGGTAGCCGACCTCCCCGAGCCCACGGTCCCGTTGGGCACCGCGGCCAGCACCCCCGAGATCGGCGCCAACATCACCTCCGTCGGTTTCCCTGCCTCCGTAAGCCAGGTGGTGGATGGATCCCGCATCCGCGCCTCCTTCAAGACGGGGACCGTCTCCAGCAATCAGGTAGGCCCCAACGGCGTTCCCGGAACGGAGATCAACGCTGACATCAGCCCCGGGATGTCCGGCGGCCCGACCGTTGACGCCCAAGGCCGGGTGGTTGGCATCAACAGCTTCACGATTTCCGGCGAGTCAAAGAACTTCAACTTCATCACCAACTCCGCTGACCTGCAGACCTTCCTCAAGAGCAACAACGTGGAGGTCAGCGTTCCGCAGCCCAGCGCCGAAGCCGTCGCGGTAACCACCACGAATGCGGCTCCAGCCACCTCCACCACCGGTACGACGTATGACATCACGTGGCTGGTGCTGCCCGTGCTCATTGGTGGTGCAGCACTCCTGGTGGTTCTGGCGGCTGGGCTGGTGCTGATCCTGGTGCTCCGTCGCCGCCGCGCCGCGGCCCGCGCCGCAACGGCCGCAGCCGCACCGGCGTCACCAGGCACTCCTGCCGCGTCCTTTGGTCCGGGTGCCCCGTTCACACCCGCCGTCCCCTTCACACAAGGCGCCTCCTTCGGACCAAGCTCTCCCCGGGCCGGAGCCGCGGAAACCATGCCGACGGCCGTTCCGGTCGCTGACGCCGCTCCGTCCTCGTTCTGCCTGGATCCCGCCCACACCCATCCTGCCGATGGAAAATTCTGCAGCGACTGTGGCCGCCCGATTCCCAGCAACATAGTGCTCTAACCCGCGGGCCGAGGACCGTCTGACTCCCCGCAACACCGCAAACGCCGGGCCGCCCTGGAACCACTCCGGGCGGCCCGGTTTTCGCGGCGCCGGGAGCGCGCTTTCCGTGTTCTAGAATCAGGCTAACCGGGTGTACCGGCCCAGCCCGTTCCCGGCACCAGCTCCGGCCGGGCAGGAACTGACCGGAACCGGCGAAAGGAGTGCGGGCATGGGCGGCGTGCTCGCGGGGTTCAGCCTGGTCGCGGTGGTGATCGCCGTCGGTTACGTGGCAGCCCGCCTGCGCATCGGCGGCCCGGGCGCGGTGCAGGCCCTCACCCAGACCGCTTTTTCCATCACCAACCCAGCCCTGCTCTTCACCGTCCTGGCCAAGGCCAATCTGGCTGAGGTCTTTTCGGCGTACGTTCCGGTCGCCCTGATCTCCGCCGCCCTGACCGCGGGCCTCTATGTGCTGGTCAGCCGCCTGTGGTTTCCCAGGGCCGTGGCCGAAACGGCCATTGGCGCCATGTCGAGTTCGTATGTCAACGCCAACAACATCGGCATTCCGATCGCCGTCTACGCCCTTGGCAACGCCACGCCCGTGGCCCCGATCCTGCTCGTCCAGCTCCTGCTGCTGGCCCCCATGTACCTGACCATCCTTGACGTCGCAACGGGCGGAAGGCCGTCGCTGCGCACCATCGCGTCGCAGCCCTTCCGCAATCCCATGATCATTGCCTCCTTCGCCGGCCTCGTGGTGGCCGCCATCGGAGTCCAGGTTCCTTCACTCATTTGGCAGCCCCTCCAACTGCTGGGCGGGGCCGCTGTTCCCCTGGTCCTGATGGCCTTCGGCATGTCGCTGCACGGCAGCCGGCTGCTGGCCGCCCCTGCAGAGAAGGCGGAGGTCCTGACGGGAACCATCCTGAAGTCAGTGGTCATGCCCGTGCTGACGTTCCTCATCGCCCGGGTGCTGTTCGGGCTGAGCGGCCCGCTGCTGCTTGGGGCTGTCATGATGGCAGGGCTACCCACTGCCCAGAATGCGTTCCTATTCGCAAGCCGCTACGACCGGGGCATGCCTGTGGCACGCGGCATCATTCTGCTCACGACGGTCCTGGCGGTCCCCGTCCTGGTGGCCGCGGCAGCCCTCCTGGCCTGAGCCACCCGTACTATCTGCTGCCGAGCGTCACCGACACCGTGCTGCTCTTGCCGCCCCGCAGGACCGTCAATTCAACCCGGTCCCCCGGATCCTTTTTCCGAATATCGGCCACCAGATCCAGCGAGTTCGTCACGGCCGTTCCGTCGACAGCGGTGATGATGTCCCCCGGTTTCAGCCCGGCGGCGTCAGCGGCCCCGCCCGAAGGAACATCCACCACCAAGGCCCCCGAGGTGGTGGGCAGGCTAAATCGTTGGGCAATCTCGGCCGTGATATCGGTGGGCACCACGCCCAGGGCCGCGTGCGTGACGGTGCCGTTGTTCAGCAGCTGGTCCGCGACGTCGGTCACCGTGGCCGCCGGGGTGACAAAGCCGATGGCCACCGCCCCGGAACTGGGCGGCAAATAGGCCTCCGACAAGCCAATGACCTCAGCCTTGCCGTTCACGACGGCGCCTCCGGAGTTGCCGGGCGAGATGGGCGCATCGGTCTGGATCAGGTCGATGGAGCCCTGTGGCGAGCCTTCCGAGGCGGGCATGTTGCGGTGCAGGGCCGACACGATGCCCGCCGTTACCGTTTCTGCCAGTCCCAGTGGGCTGCCGAGCACCACGGCCAGCTCACCAACCGCGGGCAGGGCCGGGGCGAATTTCGCTGCCGGAAGGTTGCCCCGTTCGGTTCGCAGGACGCCGACGTCGGTGGTGTCATCCACGCCGACGACGCTGGCCGAGACTTGGCTTCCATCGGCGAACTGCACCTGCACGGTGTTGAACGGGTGATGCTGCTCGTCCTCAACGACATGCGCATCTGTGACAATGATGCCGTCAGCGCGGTACACCACCCCGCTGCCCACGCCCGTCGTCGTCAGGATGGTGACCACCGAGGTTTCGACTTCCGTAACAATGCCCGGCACGTCCTCCAGCCCCGCATACTTTCCGTTCCCCGCCGGCGCCCCGGTGGATGCGGCGGACCCACTCGCCGTGCCGGTCGCCGATCCGGCGGCCCCACCGGCCGCCCCGGCGGCCTCACTGGCGGCGCCGGTCGGCGATGCGGACAATTCGACGGCACCGGCGGTGGCGCTCACAGCTGTGGAGGCACCCGCATCAACGCCGGGGCCGGCTGTGCAAGCCCCCATGCTTCCGATCAGGGCGGCTCCCAGGAGGGCTGCGCCGGCCCGCGCCTTCCGGCTGGAACTCGTCAACGGATAGTGCATGCGGTCCTCCCGGGCCCAAGAGCGAATGCCTGAAACCTAAAATACAGTCTAAGTTGGTACGCCAACGGGCGGGCGAAGGGGTGGCAGTTTCCCGACGCGCACCACCGGTTCGGGAATAAATGGTCCACGATCACGGGTTGCTCCCCCGTCGCCTGTTTCGGCGGAGTGGGAAAAACAGGGAGTATCGTGACGTCAACAAACACCGCCGCCGGCGTGGGTTTCCGCTCCGAACGGGGACCAATCCTGATTGCCCTCATGCTGACCACGGGGCTGGTGGCCATCGATTCAACGATCCTGGCAACGGCGGTGCCGTCCATCGTGAAGGACCTGGGCGGGTTCAGTTCGTTTCCGTGGCTCTTCTCGATTTACCTGTTGGCGCAAGCCGTCTCCGTGCCCCTGTACGCCAAGCTCGCCGACACGGTGGGTCGGAAACCGATCATGCTGGTCGGTATCGGACTGTTCCTGCTGGGCTCCATCCTCTCCGGTTTCGCGTGGAGCATGCCCGCCCTCATCGCGTTCCGTGTGGTGCAGGGCCTTGGTGCAGGAGCTGTCCAGCCCATGGGCATCACCATCGCCGGTGACATCTATACCGTCGCAGAGCGCGCCAAGGCGCAGGGCTATATCGCCAGCGTCTGGGCCATTTCCTCCGTGGTGGGGCCGACCCTGGGTGGCGTGTTCGCCCAGTTCCTGACCTGGCGTTGGATCTTCTTCGTCAACATTCCGTTGAGCGTCCTGGCCGCCTGGATGATTCTGCGCAACTTCAAGGAGAACATCGAAAAGCGTCACCATAAGGTTGACTACGCGGGAGCGGCACTGCTGACGGCTTCCCTGTCACTGCTGATCCTGGCCGTGCTGGAAGGCGGCCAGGCCTGGGCGTGGAACTCGCCGATAAGTCTGGCTGCTTTCGGAGTCGGAGCGCTGCTGTTGCTCGCCTTTGTCCTGGTGGAACGAAGGGCCGACGAGCCCGTCCTGCCGTTGTGGGTCTTTTCCCGGCGTCTGCTGCTCAGCACCGCGCTGGTCTCCTTCGGCGTGGGCGGGATCCTGCTGGGTTTGACGTCGTACGTGCCGACCTACCTGGAACGCTCCCTGGGAACCCCTCCCCTGGTCGCCGGCCTCGCCCTGGCCGCCCTCACCATCGGTTGGCCCATCGCCGCGTCCCTCTCGGGCAGGCTGTACCTGCGGATCGGTTTTCGCCGCACGGTTCTGATCGGCATGGTGCTGGTGGTGCTTGGTGCCTGGGTGCTGACAGCCACCGCCCAAACACCGCGGGTCTGGCTCGTGGCCCTGACGTCCTTCGTCATCGGGCTGGGACTCGGCCTGGTGGCCACGCCGGGCCTGATCGCCGCGCAGTCCAGCGTCGAATGGAACCAGCGCGGCGTGGTGACCGGCACCAACCTTTTTGCCCGTTCGACCGGAAGCGCCGTTGGAGTGGCGATTTTTGGTGCCATTGCCAATGCGATCTTCCTGGCCAATGGCAATGACGAGACAGCCATCCCCGTGGTCAAGGACGCCAGCAACGCCGTGTTCCTGGCCGTCGCCCTCGCAGCAGTGCTGACGGTTGCCGCGGCGCTGGCCATGCCGCGGGACAGGGGTCTACATTCCGCTGGTTCTAGGAGTGGTGCTCCTTCCAGCACGCCAGAACCGTCGAAGCTACCTCGTAGGCGAACTCCTTCGGCGTGATTGCGTGCGGCCCCACGGCGGCCGGCAATGCCGAAGCATCCACGGTCAGCGTCGTGCTGTCCTTGAGGAAGGTCACCGATCCCCGGTCATTGCTGAAGGCGGGAAAGCCGAGGTTTGTCAGACCGTCAATCGACTGGTTGCCGGCGTCGGCGGCTTGGGCTGCGTCAAAATAGGTGTGGGCAGCGGCGGGATCCGGGGACTCTTTCACGGTCAGCACCAGGGGTCCGTCGGACAGGTGGTAGGTGCAGGTATAGATTTGATCCGCCCAACTATCGACGCTGTGCGGCGGCGTTTGCAACGCCAGTATCCTGGTGATGTTGTCCTTGGTTTCTTCGGCACAGATCATCTGCGTGGCCGGTGACGGTTCTGCAGCCCCGCTGGCCGATGGCGAAGCCTGGTGTTCGGGATTCCCCGCCTGCTGGGTCCCGGAGGACGGGGCCATGCTTTCGCCTGCGGCCATGCTCTGGCCAGTGGCCATGGTCATCCCTGGTTCGCCGGTGGCGTTGGGAGTAGCTGCGGGGGCAGCGCCGCCGCACCCTGCAAGGGACAAAAGGGACGCTGCCAGCAGCACCGCGTACCAGGGGTTTCGTTTCATGGGTTACTCCTTGTAGGTGCTGCCTGTTCAAGCCAGGCGGTTGGACAATCGGCTGGTGGAACTGCCCGGCTCAGGCCGAATGGCTTGCCACCAGGTGGCCGTAGACAACTGTGTTTTCTGTGTATTCACCCGATGAGGCTTCCAAGCCTCCGCAGGTGATCAGGCGAATTTCCGCCCGGCTGGTGTTGCCATAGACGTCAAGGGTGGGAAAGGTGCTTTTGCGGAACTCTGCGCTGCGATCGACCTGGAAGACCGCTACCGTGCCGTCCGCCCTGGTGACCAAGAACTGCTGGCCCTGGTGCAATTCGTGCAGCCGGTAGAAGACACCGATCGGGCTTTCGGTCGAGTTGACGTGGCCCAGAATCACGGCGGGTCCCAACGCACCGGGCGTCGGGGAGAACTTGTACCAGCCTGCCGGTGATCCGGGTTCACCGGGTGGCACCTCAGCGGTGCCGTCGGCGGCCTGCCCCAGTTGTGGCAGTGGCGTGTCAACGCCGATGTCCGGAACCTCCAGGCGAACGGGAACGGATGCCGCCAGCAACGGACCTGTCGCGGCCATCGAGGGGCCGCTCCCAACGACGGGGCTGGGGGCCGATGGAGTCGGTGTTGTTGAAGCCGGTGTTGCCGCGGGAGTGGATGCGGCCGCGAAATTGTCAGTCGTGCCCGCTGACGGGCCAGTGCAGGCGGACAGGAGCAGGGCGGCCGCCACGCCTCCGGTGAGGAAGACGTGGCGGCCAATGCGGGGAATGCCCATGGATCCGGTTAGGACTGGCGCTTGGTGGTCATCCGGCGAACACCGAAGGCAGCGCCGGCTGCCACCAGCAATCCGCCGCCGGCGGCAAGGACGCCCATGTTATTGAGGGCACCGGTGCCGGCGGGATCGGTGCTGGCGACGCCCGTTCCCGGTGCACCGCCGGGCATGCTGGTCATCTGTGAAGCTACGAGCGTGCCGCACAGCGCAGGTGACGTTGCCGCCAACGGCAGCGACGGCACCAGGTCGCTCGGTTCGGCCTGAGCTGCGGCCGGCAGCGTGGCCGGATCCAATCCGTGAACCACGACGACGGCGGTTCCCGCCTTCAGCGCGGCGGCGGTGTCGGCGTTGAGGGTGAAGGTCCGCTGATAATTGAAACTGCCGCCCATACCGGCGAGGGTCAGGTCGGTTCCCGCGGCGGGGCTGGTATCGCCGCTGGTCGACAGGGTGGTGCCGATCATGCCATAGGAAGGTCCGCCCTCGGTGGTGCTGATGACCCCGTCACCGCTGGTGTCAGCGGCTGCTGTGGGACAGGTTCCGGCCGCGCCGATGTGGATGTGCTGGACGTGCGGGTACGGGTTGCCGCTAAACGTCGCAGCCAATCCGCTCACGTTCTCCGTGACGGTCGCCTGATCGCCCGAGACGCTCACCATGACTGAGCCCGTGGCATTGCTGCCGTTGAGCGCGCCAAGGTTCGCCTGGTAGGACGCGTCGCCATTGGCAGCCATGGCCGGGGAGACGGACAGTGCCAACGCTCCGGCTGCCAGGACGGGGGCGATCAGGAATGCAGATTTCTTTTTCACGTTTTCTCCTAGTGCAAGGATGGACAGCCCGGTACCGGCATGCCGGGGGCTGACATAGGTACTTCGGGCTGGTCGGCGGCACGGATGGGTCCGCGGGGAAAAGTTTTTTCGGTGGCAGTGGTGGCAGCGGCGGTGCGGTGGAGGGGCGGAACCGAGCGGCTGCGAGGAGCAGTCGTACGGCGGGGCGGAGCGGCTGCGAAGAGTAGCCGCAGAGCGGGCGCGGCACCGGATCCTACTGGCTGGTAACTCCGGTAGGATGATGGCCGACAACCTTGAGCATGCCGTTCGGCTCCGCTTAGCGAAGGAGACGGCATGGCTCGTTCCCGGCTTTTCCTGTTTACCCACTGGCCGGTCCTGCTTCTGGTGGGAACGCTGGTCCCCTATGCCGTGGCACGACTGGTGCATGGTGAGGGTTTCAACCCTCCGACCGACGACCGGCTGTCCATGGTCGCGGAGTGGTCGATGGTCGCCGTCGCCCTCGCGGCTGCCCGCCGTGCAGGTAACAAGCAGCCGGAAATGTGGTGGGCCGGGGGTGCCGTGCTTGCCCAGGTCGGGGCGGACACCTACTGGCTATTGGTACAGGATGAATCGGGATACGTGCCGACCCCTTCACCGGGGGATGCCGGGTACCTGTTGTTTTACGTCCTGATGCTGGGCGTGCTCATCGCGTGGATACGGCGGTGGCTCCGCACCGTGGCCCTGCCCGTTTTGCTGGACACTGCCGTTGGA
Source organism: Micrococcaceae bacterium (assembly GCA_025465475.1). GTDB lineage: Bacteria > Actinomycetota > Actinomycetes > Actinomycetales > Micrococcaceae > Arthrobacter_M. Next base: position 15,420 of record JAODMR010000161.1, on the reverse strand, counting down.
ACCAGCGGAGCTGCAGCGGTGCTGGCCGTTCTCCTGCAGCCGGTACTGACCGCCCGCAGCGCTGAAGCTTTGGATCTCGGGACGGTCATCAACGTTGCCTATCCCCTGCTGGACCTGATCCTGATAGCCATCCTGGCCGGCGTCGCAGCCTTTCAGGGGGGTCAGGGCAGCTGGCACTGGGTCCTGCTTACCGGTGGCCTCCTGCTTTTCACCGCCGCTGATGTCGTGTACGCCCTGGTGGACGCCAACGGCGGCTACTCCGTCGGATCGTACCTGGACATCGAATGGGCGCTTGGGATCTTCCTCATCGTGCTGTGGATGGACCGCGCGTCCCGACCCGGAACCGCCAGGGTGCTACATCACCGGCCGGCCCAAGGACTGGCGGTGCCGGGCGTGGCAACGCTGGCGGGTCTGGGCGTGCTGCTCTTGGGCAGCCAACAACAGGTTTCCGTCCTGGCCCTGGTCCTCGCCAGCGCCACCCTGGTCCTGGCGGCCATTCCTTTGGCCTTCCGGCAACGCCTGCTTCGAAAACTCGCCCGGACCGACGAGTTGACCGGGTTGCCCAACCGGCGTGCCCTCTACACCGACGCACCGGTGAGGCTTGCCGGTGGCACGGCCCGGCAGGCGCTGATGCTCCTGGATCTTGACCGCTTCAAGGACGTCAATGACAGCCTGGGCCACGACCTGGGCGACGCGTTGCTGATCCAGGTAGCGGCGCGCCTGTCCGGGCAGTTACGTCCAGCGGATCTCTTGGCGCGGCTGGGTGGGGACGAATTCGCCATACTGCTGGCCGACGCCGACGAGGCGCGAGCCACGGAGGTCGCCGGCCGTATCCGGGACACACTGAACCAACCCATGCGGGTGGGGGGTATCAGCCTGCTGACGACGGTCAGCATTGGCATCGCCCTGTCCCCCCTGCAGGGGAACGAACTGCGCCTGCTGCTGCGCAAAGCAGACATGGCGATGTATAAGGCCAAGTCGTCCAGGTCAGGCCACCACCTGTACACCAGCGCCGATGACACTCATGGCGAGGAGCGCCTCCGCGTGCTCACTGAGCTGCGGACAGCCCTGGCCGAAGATCAGTTTGTGATGCACTACCAGCCAAAGGTTGATCTGGACACCGGACGGGTCAACGGCGCGGAGGCCCTGGTGCGGTGGAATCATCCCCAGCGCGGACTCCTCCCGCCGTCGGACTTCCTATCCCTGGCCGAGGAGTCCGGTCTGATGCACCAGCTGACGCTGGTCGCGCTCTCCAAATCGCTGGACCAGGCCGCCCGTTGGAAGGCGCGCAACACCCCGTTGGCGGTGGCTGTCAACATCTCCGCAAGCTCGCTCGTGGACACGCAGTTTCCCGCGAAGGTCGCCGGCCTGCTCGCCCTTCGTGGTCTCACCGGGACCGCCCTGGTACTGGAAATTCCCGAGGAATTCCTGCTCGCGGACCGGGAGAAGGCCCGGGTCATTCTCACGACCCTGCGCAACCAGGGCATCCAGATCGCCGTCGATGACTTCGGCACCGGTTACAGCACCCTGTCCTATCTCCGGGATTTGCCCATCGATGAATTGAAGTTGGATTCGTCCTTCATCGGTCCGATGGCTGATAGCCCCCGGGCTGCCTCCCTGGTCGCCTCGACCATCGCCCTGGCACACGGACTGGGACTCCGGATGGTGGCAGAAGGCGTCGAATCGGGCGCCATCTACGACGAACTCAGCAGATACGGCTGCGACCGCGTGCAGGGACACTTCATGTCGCACGCTCTGCCCGCCGAGGAGCTGGATGACTGGATATCGCACCGGGAAGCAGCGCCGGGCGTTCCTGCCTCGCCGGTCATTGTTGCCATTCCCTCCAGCGGGTGAACCGCGTCCGGAACCGGCCGTCCCTGGATGGCGGGAGCCCCACCGCCTAAAGCGAGTAACGGGAGCCCCACCGCCTAAAGCGAGTAAACTGAATTCAAGAGCTTCAGCCAATAAAATACCCGGAAATGCCTGCCCTGCTTGTTCCGGCAGTCGCACCAAACCAGGACCGAGCGGGATACAAAGAGGCAGGCACGCATGGACCAATCACAGGGCACCCTCAATCCCCAGACGATAATCTCGTTGCATGATTTGGTCCTGGACAGCGCTGATGTCCGGGAATTCCTCAGTGGCTTGGCCGCCGTGGCCGCGCAGATTCTGTCAAGGCCGGACAATGAAGTGTTTTGCGGAGTGACCCTACTGCGCCCGCGCTCCAAGGCAACCGTCGCCAGCAGCAGCATCCAGGCGCTGGAAATGGACGAGGTGCAGTACGCCTTCGACGACGGGCCATGCCTCCGATCCGCACGTGAGAACGCCATCTACGTCATCGCGGACTTCCGGGATGAGCCGCGGTTTTCCGGTTACCCGGCGGCCATCCTGGAGTCAGGTGTCCGCTCCGCCGTCGCGGTTCCCGTGCCCCTTGAGGGGGAAGCGAAAGCCGCCCTGGACTTCTACGCGGTCGAACCCAACACGTTCGACGCTACGGCCATCGCTGCGGCCCGGGCCTTCGCGGATCAGGCGTCCAAATCCCTCCGGCTGGCAGTCCGGATGGCCGACCTGAACGACAGGGCCGGCCAGCTGCAGGCCGCCATGGCCAGCCGGACGACCATCAACCTGGCTGCCGGTGCCATCATGGCGCAGAACCGGTGCAGCCACGACGATGCCATGAGGATCCTGAAGAAGGCCTCGAGTTCGCGCAACATCAAACTGCACGACCTGGCCGCGTCGATGGTTGCGTCCATAGCCGAGGGCAACGTGGAGACGCACTTCGAGTGACGGCAGAAACCGACGGACGGTTTGATTGCGTTACGCAGCACCCCGTATGGTAAGGGAAACGCTGCATACGACGTGCGCTGGCCATCGCCGGCGGGAAGCACCTACGTCGCCCGGAAAGGCCCTGTGAACGGATCAACGCTGCAATCCTTGGTGCGGCAGACTGTCCTGGACACGGGACTGGATACCCGGACCCTCTGGATCCGCTATTACGGGGTGGGCGGCTCCCTGGCGGAGCTGGAAATCGACGCGTACCTGGCGGGGCTCCAGGAGTTGCCCCCGATCGAGCAAGACAACCTGGTGGAGGCCCTGCACGAGTTGCTGGGTCCCGCGGCGGCCGCCGTTCCCGTCCCTGCCAGGAGTTCCGACGGAAATGCCTCGACAGGCAGCCGAGCCCTGCTGGCGCTGGGTGCAGCAGGCGCCTCCTTCCTCTCCCCCGCCGAGGCGGAGAGGGAGCGGTTGAAGGCCGTCGCGGGAACGCGGTTGCTGGACACACCACCGGAAGACCGGTTCGATCGGATCACCCGGAGGGCTCGGGAGTATTTCGCTGTCAGTTCCGCAACCGTGGCCCTGATCGATGACCGACGCCAATTCCTCAAGTCAGTCCTGGGCCCAGTCGCCCAAAACATGCCGCGGGAGCTGTCCTTCTGCAATACCACCATCCGCCGCGCCGGACCCCTTGTGATCAGCGACGCGTCCACCGATGAACGGTTCCGGCGAAACCCACTGGTCACCGGTGAACCGCTCATACGCTTCTATGCCGGATATCCCCTGCGCGGGCTGCGCGGCTGGGTCGTGGGGACGCTGTGCATCATCGACCAAAACCCCCGGAACTTTTCGCCCTCCGATGAGGACATGCTGCGAAAACTCGCCGAGGCGGCGCAGGGCGAGATACTCCCCTGACACTCCAGCAGCGGGTATAGCCTGAGGACATTTCCACTGCGTCGTGAGGCCTCCCGGACCCGTATCCGCCCGCTCAGCCTGCACCGGGACCACGATCAGCAGGCAGCAAGCACGCGCAGCGTTTTGCCGCACCCCGAACCGCATGCAGGGATATAGCCCCAGCAATGGTAGGAACGGACCATGACAATCGCCCGCTCCGTCCTGTTGTTCCTTCTGGCCGCGATCACGGAGATCGGCGGGGCATGGCTGGTCTGGCAGGCAGTTCGGGAAGGGCGCTCGTGGTGGTGGGCCGGTGTTGGCGTACTGGTGCTGGGGGCCTATGGTTTTGTGGCAACCCTGCAACCTGACGCTCACTTTGGGCGGATCCTCGCGGCGTACGGCGGAGTGTTCGTCGCCGGATCACTGGCCTGGGGCATGGTGGTCGACGGCTTCCGCCCGGACCGGTGGGATCTGATTGGTTCCTTGCTCTGCCTTGCAGGTGTAGCGGTGATCATGTTCGCGCCCCGCAGCCCGCTGTCCTGATTCCTGACCGGAACCCGCTCCCGTTCGGAGTAGGGCCGGAAGCACCGCACAATAGACTCATGCCCCTATCCGCCCAGCCTGCCGTGCTGTTGGTCGAAGATGATGCCGTTTTGGGTCCGCTGATTGCGGAACTTCTGGGAGAGGACTTTGCCGTCACCTTGGTGGCTGATGGGCGCGAGGGCTACCGGTTGGGCCTCGGCGATTCCTGGGACGCCATCGTCGTTGACCGGGGGCTGCCGGGCCTGGACGGACTGGGGGTGGTGTCGGCGCTGCGCTCCCAGGGGGTTGCCACGCCCATCCTGATGCTCACCGCCCTCGGCGCCGTGGCTGACAGGATCGACGGCTTGGACGCCGGCGCCAACGACTACCTGCCGAAACCCTTTGACGCCGACGAGCTGGCTGCCCGGCTACGGGCCCTCACCCGCACCTTCAGCGCCGCGCAACAGGCCCCCCTGGTATTCGGCGATTGGGAACTCTCCCTGGCATCCCGGCTGGCCCATTCACTGCACGGCCGGTCCGTTCCGCTGACCCAGCGGGAAACGGACCTGTTGGCCGTCTTCTGCGTCGAGCCGGAACGGGTCTTCTCCCGTCCGGAACTCCTGGTCCTGGTGTTCGAGCCCACGGACGGGCCGGGAGTGGTGGACACCTACGTGCACTACCTGCGCAGGAAGATCAGCAAGGACGTGATCAGGACAGTTCACGGCTCCGGGTACCAGTTGGGGGCGGGCACGGATGACTGAGGCGTCGGACCGGGACGCGCTCCGGCGTGCGGCCCTACGGGTGGGCCTGCGTATCGCGGCCGTTTGTGCACTTTTGGTGGTGTTGGTAGTGGCTGCTGCCTGGCTGTACCTGCTGCAGCAGGCGGGCCAACCGGCGCCATCGGGCGCAGCAATGAACGGTGACCAGCGGATTGTCATTGACGCCGACGACGTGCTGCAGGGAATGCTCTTGGCTGGCGCCGGGGGCATTGCCGTGGCAGGGGTCGCCGGGTGGCTGAGCGCCCGCAGCGCCATTCGGCCCCTCACAGCCGCTCTGGCAATTCAACGCCGCTTTGTGCAGGACGCAAGCCATGAACTCCGCACTCCCTTGGCCGTCCTCGACACCCGGATTCAGCTGGCCCAACGACTCCCGCCGACGGGTCAACAGCTTGAGACGCTGCTCGGTCAGCTGCGCAGGGACACCGCGGCCCTGACCGGCATCGTGGAGGAACTCCTGGTCACGGCAACAACCGGGCCGGCACAGCAGGGCACGTCGGACGCCTCCAGCCTGGCAAGGGCAGTGCTGAGTGATGTGGAACTGCTCGCCCAGCAGTCCGGAGTCGCCCTGCGAATGGAGGCACCGGCGCCGGCACCTGTCCGGCTACCTGAGCAGACCCTCCGCCGTGCCCTGCTGGCCCTGCTCGAAAACGCCTTGCGTCACACGCCCACCGGCGGCACGGTGACTGTGGCCATCCGCACCCCCACCACAACCGTGCAGCTGGACGTGAGCGACACGGGCTCGGGAATTCGCGGGATTGCACCGGAGCGGGTTTTCGAACGGTTCGCGCACGCGCCGACCGCTGCCGGCCAGCCGGAGGGTTTCGGCATCGGGCTCGCGCTCGTCCAGGAGATCTGCACCTCCGTCGGCGGGAGCATCACCGTGGCGTCCACGGGACCGCAGGGAACCACGTTCCGGATGATCCTGCCCCGAGCGGCAGCCTCATTGTGAAACCCGATCCCTCTCCTCTCCGGGGCGGCGCCTGACACTTCTTCCGGCCTCCACACCGTGACAGGATGACGCCATGAAAATTACCCGACAGGTCGTCGTTTTTGATGCTGCGGACCTGAATGCCGAAAGCACTTTCTGGGCCGGCATGCTCGCCGGTACGGTGGACGCGGAGGATGACTGGCACACCGTGTCCGTGGACGGCGAACCCCGGTTGGGCTTCCAGGTTTACGCTGACCCGGCCGGACATCCGTTCTGTCTGTGCTGGGGCTAATTCTGCCGCCGGGGACCAACACGGACAGACAGTGAGCCGGCAGGGCGCGCAGGAACCACCGGAACCACAAGGTTGGGGACCTAGACTCGCCACATGCCCTCCCCGAAATCCGCAGCTCCCCGCGCCGAGCACCGTTGGCCCGCCGTCGTCGGGCTGTTGGTGGCCCTGGCACTCTACGCAACCCTCCCGGGTGCCTTCCTTCCGCTCCTGCGCTACTCGGTGATCGCGATGGGGCTGATCATGTTGATCCCCCTCCTGGTGCTCAATCCGCGGCAGATGCACCATGAGACGCGGTGGTCGAGGTCCCTTTCCACGGCCCAGGCTTTGTTGTTGGTGACGGCCAATGAAGTGGCGCTGGTCCAGTTGGTCATGCTGCTCACCGGTGGCGACGAGGACGGCCGGGCGCTGCTGTTGGCGTCCCTCCAGGTCTGGGTCACCAACGTCATCGCCTTCGCCCTGGTGTATTGGGAAATGGATCGGGGCGGCCCGGTGGCCCGCTGGCACCGGACGCGGACGGATCTGCCGCTGGCCGACTTTCGCTTCCCGCAGGATGAGGACCACGACGCCGTGGAGGAGGTGGCGGGCAGGTCCTCCGTCCGCAGCGACTGGGTGGCTTCCTTTGGTGACTATCTGTATTTCTCGCTCAGTAACTCCATGGCCTTCAGCCCGACTGACACGATGCCGCTGTCCCACCGGGCAAAAGCATTCATGGGATTGGAGTCCTTTGGCGGCTTTGTCCTGTTGGCCCTGGTCATTGCCCGCGCGGTGTCCCTGCTGGGGTAACGCACCGCCTGCACGGGCACCCAGCCTCAGCTGCCGAAGGTCACATCCTGTGTCGCCGTGACCCCGGCCGTGCGTCCGGGTGCGGACTGGAAACGCCAGTACAGGTTGGTGTGCGCGATGACTTGCTCCGGTGGCGGGGCGCCCCACGCTGTCTGATCCTCCGTGGTGTGCGCGTCACCGACCAGGGTCACGTCGTAGCCGCGGGCGAAGGCGCCGTGGATGGTGGAGCGGATGCACGCATCTGTCTGCGCTCCGGTCACCATCAGGTGCCCGACTCCCGCACCGTTCAGAACCTCCTCCAGGTTGGTAGCCTCGAAGGCGTCCCCGTAGGTTTTCTGCACCAATGGCTCAGGGTCCTGGCGGGTCAGCTCCGGCACATACTGCCAAGCGTCACTGCCGATGGGCATATCCTCGTCGGAATGCTGCACCCAGACCACCGGAACCCCTGCCCGGCGCGCCTTGTCCAGCAGGGTCCGGATGTTGGCCACAACCTCATCCCGATGGTGCGCCCCGGTGACCACTCCCGTTTGCACATCGATGACCATCAGGGCAGTCTTCGGTCGGTCGGTAAGGGTCGTCATCGCAGCCTCCTGCATCGGGCATCGTTCCTCAGTTGTGGAACGTCAGCCATGCTAGGCCGGATGATGTGCAACCGCCAGAGCGTTCCTGCCGGCGGCACCGTCACTGCAGTAGGTCGCCTCCTCCCGACGGCTCACTCAGCAGTGCCCAGGGCGCGGACCGCCCGGTTGAGGGAACCTCCCAGCCCCCACTGGTCGCTCAGGGCGTTGAGCGCCTCCATCCGGGAGGCGGCGAGTGGGTGGAGAACGGAATCGGGTTCCGGCAGGTCCAGGTCCCGCCGGACCCGCACCACCGTCGGTGCCACCTCCAGGTAGGCCTGGGCCGCCTTGATTTTAGTGCGGATCGAGGCCGACAGCGGTACAGACGGGTCAGCTGCTGCTGCGATGATCCCGTCGAGGTCCCCGAACTCGTTCAGGAGTGTGGTGGCTGTCTTCTCCCCCACGCCCGGAACGCCGGGGATACCGTCGGACGGGTCGCCGCGCATCACGGCAAAGTCGGCGTACCGGTTCGGTGGGATACCGTACTTCGCGCGCACGACGTCGTCGGTGACCATTTCCAACTTGCTCATCCCCTTGGCCGTATAGACCACCCGGATGCCGGCAGCGTCATCGACGAGTTGGAACAGGTCCCGGTCGCCGGTCACCACATCCACCGGTCCCGCTGCCCGGGTGGCCAGGGTTCCTATCACGTCGTCGGCCTCGCAATCCTCCGCACCAACAATGGGAATGTCCAGGGCGTCGAGCACCTGGCGGATGATGGGCACCTGCCGGACCAACCCGGCGGGTGTCTCCTCCACGTCAATACCGCCGGGAACCGCAGCGGCCAACCGGTGGGCCTTATACTCCGGCATCAGGGCGACCCGCCAGTGCGGCCGCCAGTTGTCGTCCCAACACGCAACCAGCCCGGCTGGTTGGAAGTCGGTGACCAGCCGGGCGATCATGTCCAGCAGTCCGCGTACAGCGTTGATGGGGGAACCGTCAGGTGCCCGGATCGTCTCGGGCAGGCCGTGAAACGCGCGGAAGTACAGGGAGGCGGTGTCGAGAAGCATCAGTCGTCCGGTCACCCAGCGATTCTGGCACGGCCTGCCCGCATCCGACATACCCCCGTCGCGCCCCGTCGTGTCCCGGCCCCGCCCGTGCCCCAGTCGATCAGGCAGGGACGGGAGCTCCAAGGAAGGACCGAAGTTCCGCGGGCTTGTTGGTGATGATGCCGTCCACGCCTTGGGCCATGGCGACGGCCCACTGCTCCGGCTCGTCCAGTGTCCAGGGGGTGACGGAATAGCCGGCACCATGTAGTTGGTCCGTCAGCTGTGGGTGCCGGAGCAGGAGTTCGCCATAGGGATTGCAGCCGGAAGCGTCGAGCCCGTGCAGTAACTCCAGCAAGCCCGGAATGCTGTCGAACGTCATGATGAGCAGTTCCCGTCGGAATTCCGGGCCGGCCATGCCCAACGCGCGGACCGTGTCCACGGAAAAGCCCTGAACGGTCGACCGGTTTGCCAGGTTGTGGGCGCGCAACACGTCCAGGGCTGCCGCAGCCTGCACCGTGCTCCACTGCCCCTTGAACTCGAACAGCCAGCTCACCCCTGGATGTGCGACCGCCCAGGCGGCCAGCTCGGGCATGGTGGGAACCTGTGCGCCGGTGTATTTAGCGGAGAACCAGGATCCGGCGTCGGCGGCACGCAGCGTTTCCAGTCCGGTCCGGCTGACCGTACCCGAGGCGTTCGTGGTGCGCTCCAGGGAATCATCGTGGATCACGACCACCGTTCCATCGGCCGTCCGCCGCAGGTCAACTTCGATGGCGTCGGCCCCGGCGGTGAGCGCGGCATCAAAGGAGGCCAACGTGTTCTCCGGGGCGGCAGAGGAGTTGCCCCGGTGCGCCAGGATGCGGGGGGTGCTGAGGGGATTGCTCACAGGTACGCCTTCACATTCTGATCGTACGACGTGCTGATGTCAGCTGCGGCAGTTCGGAAGGCTTCCGCCGCGGGGGTGTCCTGCAGCATGATCTGCTCCAGCGCGGTGGTCAGGTATTTGTCACCCGACGGGACGAAAGCCCTGGCCCAGTCCTGGGAGCGGGCGTTTTGCAGCTGGTCCACGGCGGTGCGGAACTGCGGCGTCTTGGCATAGATCGCAGCCATGGTGGCTCCGCCCGTGGCGGAGGCACGCACCGGCATGTATCCGGTGGCTGCGGAGAAGGTGGCGGTCTGTTCAGTGTCCGTGAGGTACTTCAGGAACATCCCGGCGGCCAGCTGTTGTTCCGGGGACTTGCCTGAGGCGATGGCCATGCCGGTGCCACCGGTGGGTGTGAAGGCACCCTGCGGTCCGGCAGGCAGGAAACCGGTGCCCACCTCGAAGTTGGCTGACGTGAGAATTCCCTTGAGCGAGCCGGTGGAGGCGATAGTGCAGGCGCTCACGCCGGCACCGAAATCAGCGGTGGAATCCGTGGCCGAGACGGAGACACTCCTGTCCACATTGATCAGTCGGCGGAGGTATTCCCCGGCGGCGACTGTTTCCGGCTGTTCCAGCTTCATGTCCCAGCCGTTGGAGTACTGGCCGCCCATGCCCCACAGGATGTTGCAGAACCACCAGGCAGCCCAGGAGGTTCCCTTGCCAATGCCCAGTGGAGCGGCGCCTCCCAGGGTAGTGGTCAGTTTGGGTGCCCATTGGTCAAACTCGTCCCAGGAAGCCGGCGCCCGATCCGGCAGGCCGGCCGCGTTCCAGAGGGATTTGTTGTAGTAGAACAGCGGGGTGGACCGGGCGTAGGGAATGGCCCAGTGGCTCTGGTGGTACTTGTAGTCGTCGTAAAGGATCGTGTTGAAGTCGGGGGTGTTCCTCTGCAGGTGGCTGGCCAGGCCGTCCAGGGGAATGATCTGCCCGTTGATCATGTACCGGAACCACCACACGTCACTCGCGCCCACCAGGTCGGGGAGGCTGTCGGTTCCCGACGCTGCCTGGAAGCGCTGGGCTATTTCGTCGTAGTTGGCCCCGGCGGTGACGAGGTTGACGGCGATGCCTGGATTGGCCTTCTGGAAGCCGTCGATGATGGCCTGTTCGGTGGCCATGGAATTACCGGGATGGTTGCTCCACCAGGTGATGGAGGACGCCGGTTTAATGGTGGTCCAGTCGTGGGCGGGGGCGGAGGCCAGATTAGTTCCGGCACTGCCGACGGACGGGCCTCCACAGGCAGCCAACAGGGCGGTGCCTGAGAAAGCTGCTCCCAGTTGGAGGACGCTGCGGCGGGTCAGGGGGAAGGTGCCTGCTGAATGCTGGCGTGCGGGCGTGATCATGGGAATGCCTTTCACGGTGCAAGGTGCTAGGGAAGAGTGGTTTTGTGAAGTGGTACTAGCCGGTAACCGCACCGGCGGTGAGTCCTGCCATGATGCGTCGCTGCAGGGCGAAAAAGACGGCCAGGATGGGCAGGGTGACCAGCACCGTGCCGGCCATCAGCACTCCCCAGTTGGTCAATCCGTCCGTGTTTTGCAGCAGGGTCAGTCCGATAGGCAGCGTCATCATGCCGGGCCGGTCAACGACCAGCAGGGGCCAGAGGTACTCGTTCCATTCCGAGACCACGGATACCAGGCCGACGGCGGCGATGGTCGGGGCCGACATTGGCACCACGAAGGCCCACAGCCGGCGTAGGTGCCCGGCCCCATCCAGGGCGGCGGCCTCAAGGACCGCAACCGGCAATGACAGGAAATGCTGGCGGAACAGGAAGGTGCCGAAGGCACTCGCCAGGCCGGGAACGATGATGCCCTGGTAGGTGTTGAGCCAGCCAAGACTCGCCACCAATGTGTAGTTGGGAAGAATGACGATCTGCTGGGGCACCAACAGGGCGAAAATCACCAGCGCGAAAAAGAACTTCCGGAAGGGAACGTCCAGGAAAACGAGCGCATAGGCGGTCATCAGGCCAAGGACAATTTTGATCCCCGCACCAATGAACGTGGTGAGGACGCTGTTCAGGAAAAAGCTGCCGAAGGGCACCGAGTCCATGGCGGCGGAATAGTTGGCGCCGGTGATCGAGTCGGGCAGCCATTGGATGGGCACGGAGTAGATCTCGTCCTGCCCCTTGAAACTCGCCAGCAGCATCCACACCAGGGAAGAACCATGGCTGCGACGGCCAGGGCCAGTGCCAGGTAGCTTCCGGAGTGGAAGCGTCGACGCCGGCGTGCCGGGCGTGCAATGACTGCCAGGGAGGCTGGCGGTGCGGCCACTCGCCTGGCGCTGACTTCTGCGGAGGGCTTCGGTGCGGCAGGTGCCGGCTGGATATTTTTCAGGCTCACGAGTAGTGCACCTTCCGTTCCACGAATCGGAGTTGAATGAGGGTGACGCCCAGCAGCACCAGGAACAGGATGGTGGCGACGGCGGAGGAGTATCCGGCCCGCCCGGCAACGAAGCCCTCGTGGTAGATCTGGTACATCATCGTCGTCGTGCCTTCCAGAGGTCCGCCCTTGGTCATTGCCTGGATGATGTCGAAGCTCTGCGGGAACTGAGCAGGGTGGTGATGCTGAGAAAGAAGGTGGTGGGACTGAGCAGGGGCAGCGTAATCCGGCGGAAGACCGCAGCGGGGGAAGCGCCGTCCAGGGCAGCGGCTTCCATGAGGTCGGTCGGTACGGCCTGCAGCCCGGCAAGGTAAATGAGGGCAGTGTAGCCCACGTTTTTCCAGAGCTGGACAATGATGACCATGGCCAGGGCCCAGCCCGGATCGTTGTACCAGGCCGGTGACGGTAGGCCGATCAGCTTCAGCAGGGCGGCCACGATGCCGAAGTTCGGATCGAACACGAACAGCCAGAGCAGGCCCACCGCAACACCCGACAATACGTAGGGTGCCACAACGATGGTGCGGGCCGGTCCCCTGAGCCGGATCTTCCGGTTCAGCAGCACGGCCAGGGCCAATCCGAGGATCAGGCCGCCACCGACGGTTGCCGCCGTGAAGACCAGGGTGATGCCCAGGACACGCGGCGTTTCCGCGTTGCCAAACCAGTCCGTGTAGTTTCGCAGGCCAACCGGTATAGCCCTGGCTGAGCCGATGTTCCACTGGAGGGTGGAATAGTAAAACGATTCGAGAAGGGGTTTGTACGTAAAGGCGATCAACAGGGCAAGGTTAGGACCTGCCAGCAGGAGGAATAGCAGCCAAGTACGCGCTTTCCTGACATTTCTTATGGTGCGGTGCGGCGGGCCGGGAGGGTTGCCCGCTTCCAGTGCCGGGTGCGTCGAGGTCATCGGTTTCCACTTTCCTTGTCCATTTCCTCAGCAAGGCTAGGACCCAGAAAGAAGCCAAAACGCCGTTTCGGCGATAATTAGGGAAACGTTGAACGCAGGCCACCCACTGTTCATTTGCGCACCGCAGTCTTAACCAAATGGACAGGCGCGCGTTGTTGTCCGACGGCGGGAGCGACGAGCGTTGAGGCAGGAACGGCGTGTTATTAGCCCTTTCAGCGCGATCACGATTTCGCTGCAGCCGCCGGGATACCCCCAAGGAACGAGGGTTAGGCTGAACGACAGGTGGCACCCGAGCGAAGGGAGACGATGACATGGACGGTCATGTGGTCCTTTTGGGGGACTCCATTTTCGATAATGGTGTGTACGTCAATGGCGGTCCTGATGTCGCCGCGCAGCTACAGGACGAGCTTCCCCGGTCCTGGCGAACGACCCTGCTGGCAAGGGACGGTGACGTGATCTCCGGCGTGAAGCAGCAACTGGATGCCCTACCGGCCGACGCGACCCACCTGGTGGTCAGCGTAGGGGGTAATGATGCCCTGGGTTTCGCCCACCTCCTGCAGAGCCCGGTTCCCACCGCCGCAGAAGCGTTTGCGCTGTTCAACGGCGCGCAGGAGCAGTTTCGAGCTGGCTACGAGGCCATGACCGAGTTTGTCGTGACCGCAGGGCTGCCGTCAGCGTTCTGCACAATCTACGACACACCCTCGTCCGCACCCGCCTACCCGGTGATCCGGACCGCCTTGACCGTTTTCAACGACTGCATCACCAGGGCTGCCTTCAGCCGTTCTCTGCCCCTCGTTGACCTGCGGCTGATCTGCAGTGAGGACGGCGATTATGCCAACCCGATAGAGCCGTCGGTGCAGGGTGGCCGGAAAATAGCGTCAGCGATTGCAGCTTGGGCTCTGGACCGGACGCGAGGTTCCATCGTGATCGCCGGCAACAGCAACTGACCTCACGACGGGACCGGACTGGGCCCGAGCCTCAGTCCATGTGGAAGCTTCTTCCGGTCAGGATGCCCGGAGTCAGGCGAAGGAAGATCGCCTGCAGCCCCTCGGCCCAGGGTTCATCCCACTGTCGTCCCGCCAGGAAAGTAATCAGGGACGCGTCATCGACCTTTTCCAGGGGTCCTGAGGCCAAAATTGACCAGCCGGTCATCCGGGCCGAATGCGTTTCATCCGTCTGGAATGACGCGTTGGGCTGCGGCGTCGACCTGGCCAACAGCCCGTCCTCACTGGTGCGAAAGTAGACCACCTGCTCCTCGACCAGATGATTGACCGGAAATATCTCAATTCGGTCCCCGGCAAGAAAACCTATGCGGCCGGATCGGCTGCTCTGCAGCAACTGCCAGCACCTGCTGTTGTCGAGCTCCTCCGCCACATGGCGTGTGCCCGGCATGTTCGTGTAACCGTTTGTGGACGTGGTCATGTCTGAGATCCCCCTCCATTGGTGGTGGAACTCTCTCACGGATCACCTAAAAGGAACAGGACCAGTGGGAACCAGATGACGTTCAGGCCCCATTAGTCTGGATGAAAACGGGCTTTTCCCGCCGCGGGGTCAGCAGCAGGGGCCGATCCGGGCACCACATGAGGAGGAATCATCATGACGTCGACGTCGCGTCTACAGTCGGTCTTCACGTCAGCCACAGTGGGTGCAGGTGCGGGGCTGCTGGCAGCCGGAGTAATGGTGGCGACCGAGAAAATTGAGCAGGTCATTACCCATCGGCCCAACTCCTACGTACCCGGTCGTGCCCTGCTGACCCTCCTGGGGCGGCATCCGAGTGATGAGGACAAACCCACGGGGTGGAACCACGCAATGCACTTTGGAACCGGTGCTGCGCTGGGCGCGCTGCGGGGGCTGTGGTCCAGTACTGGGATTCGCGGGCCGGTCGCTAGTGTGTGGCACTCGGCCGTGCGTTTGGCCTTCGATCAGACGGTCGAGAACACCACCGGCGTCGGCGCTCCCCCAGCCACCTGGCCACGAAAGGAAAGGGTTGTCGACGTAGCACACAAAGTGATTTTCTCGCTCGTAACCGGGTTTATCAGTGATAAAGCACTGCCCCCTAAACTCGCTTCACGTCACGGGACGGAGAGCCACTGAAATACATCAAGACGGACCTTTGCGCGGTTTATCTAAAACGCTTGTCAATGCCAACGGAAGCCGCGGGCTAGGCCGCCGGTAAGGAACTGGACTTTCTCCCCCGCTGTGCAATTCCAGCAGATATAAATCCCTTTTCGCTCCACATCGAAAAACCCTCCGCCCCTGGTTGGTAGGAGCCACACCTGAACAGCGCGATGGGCCTAGTGCTGCGATTGCGTGAGAGTCCATTGCGGCCAAACCGCACCGGCTCCGAGTCACAGAATTAACGTCCCAGAACACCATCGGGAGGCCCGCCGAGCCTCTGGCTTTACATGTGGGAAAATACTGCTACTCTTCTCTTGCACCGGATGAGCGACGCTCATCGACAAGGGCAAACCCAGTGCAAGCTGGGGACGCAAAGCCACGGAACCCTCGAGGTCAGCCGGGCTACCGATTCAGTAAGGTCTCTCTCTCATGGTCTCTCTTTTCGCAACCCTCCACACCCTCGGCTTCAGCCTGCAGCAGCGCCTACGCCGCGAAGAAACCGGCGCCACCGCCGTCGAATACGCCCTGCTCGTCGGC
>JAODMR010000149.1 GCA_025465475.1 Micrococcaceae bacterium | reverse complement strand
TGCCTGTCCGGGTAGGCGAGGACGACATCGCCGCAGCGCGTGAAGCCGCATTCGCTGATGGCAACGACCCTGTTGTCCGACCAGCCGTTGGGGTCGTGTTCGTCTGGAGAAGGTTTGCTTCTGGACTGCGTGGCATTCCCACCAGCTAAGCTTCCGCTGCTGCGGAACGCACACCAATTGCGGAGGCCGCAGTGTATGGGGATTCAGATGCGATCCTAGGGCAAGGAGGAGGGACGGGTTAGAAGCTGCGCGAGGGAGCTCGTCGTGGCCAAGACTAGGCACTGCGGTCGCCGGCTACGTCAGTGGCTCCTCCCTGAGTTACGCGTTTCACGTGAAACTCCAAGGCACGTCGGTCAGTCCAGCAGAGCCAAACGGGAGCCGAATGCGCGAGGCATCCGGCTCCCGCAGGAATGGGGGTCCTACTTCAGGTAGTCCGCGAATTCCTTCTCGAAGTACTGCTTGGGCCGTGCACCGATGACGGTGCTCTTTAGCTCACCGCCGGAGAAGAGGTAAACGGCAGGGATGGAAGTGATGCCGAACTCAGCGGCGATGGCCGGGTTTTCATCGACGTCAACCTTTACCACTTCGATCTTGTCGGCGTATTCGACCGACATATCGTCAAGAATGGGGCTGAGCTTGCGGCAGGGTCCGCACCACTCCGCCCAGAAGTCGACGATGACCGGCTTTTCGGCGTCCAGGACATCGGTCTGGAATGTTGCGTCAGTAACGTCTTTGGCGTTGCTCATGATCTCTCCTTGTGGTTGGCGTGCGGTAGACAGTGAAGCGTGCGGTAGACAGTGAAGCTGGTGGGGGTCAATTTCTGGATCAGGAAGCGGGCACGTTGTCGGCCAGGAAGTGTTCCACGTCCAAGGCAGCCACGCAGCCGGAGCCCGCAGCAGTAATTGCTTGGCGATAGGTTGGATCGAGGACATCGCCGGCAGCGAAGACGCCGGGGAGGCTGGTGCGTGAGGATCTGCCGTCCACGGCTATAGTTCCCTCCGCCGTCAAGTCCAACTGGTTCCGAACCAGCTCAATCCGAGGATCGTTGCCTATGGCAATGAACAGCCCACCGATTGGAAGTTCACTTTTTATGCCTGTCACCAGATTGTTCAAACGTAGCCCGGTAACCTTTGTTTCGCCCTCGATGCCTACCACCTCTGTATTCCAAAGGAAAGAAATCTTGGGATTGGCAAAGGCCCGCTCTTGCATGATGCGGGATGCGCGCAGCGCGTCCCGGCGATGGATCAAGGTGACTGAACTGGCGAACCGGGTGAGGAACATGGCTTCCTCGAGGGCAGAGTCGCCGCCGCCCACGACCGCTATTTCCCGACCCTTGAAGAAGAACCCGTCACAGGTGGCGCACCAGCTGACGCCATGCCCGGACAACCTTTTCTCGTCTGGAAGCCCCAACTCGCGATAGGCAGAGCCGGTCGAGATGACCACAGCGCGTGATTGAACGACGCTCCCGTCGGCCAGCGTCAGGAACTTGATGGGGCCCGCCAGGGACAGAGCCGTAACGTCCTCAAAAGCAACCTCCGCGCCAAACCTTTCGGCCTGCTGCTGCAGGTTATCCATGAGGTCAGGTCCGAGGATGCCTTGCGGAAATCCGGGGAAGTTCTCAACGTCAGTCGTGTTCATCAGCTCACCGCCGGCTGTTACGGCGCCGGCAATGACCAGTGGCTTGAGATTTGCACGTGCTGCGTAGATGGCAGCCGTGTACCCTGCCGGACCAGACCCAACGATCACGACGTCACGCACGTCGGTCCGGAGTGCTTCGGTGCTCACCTGTGGAGTGCCTCTTCCTTGCGTTGCTGTGGGTTCCACCAGCCGTGGCTGGCCATTGCTTCAACGGAGGGACGACCCGTGTTATTCCGTGCAGCGTTTATCCAACGGCCGGGGTATAGGAAGAAGCCTTTGGTATGACGCGACGGATCGACCCTACTTGATGCTGATTTCCGCGATTTTGGCACCATAGCTGTACGTCTGAAAAGACTGCTGTTTGGGCAGTTGCACAAAGCTCAGGATGACGTACTGTGCTTTCGTCTGCTGCGGGGCGGTGAGGGTGATGTCCGGCGACGTGAAGCTGCCGGTTCCGATTTCCTTGGCACCCTGCAGTGTCGGTTTGTCATTAGTGAGAAGCCGAAAGCTGCCTCCCGTACCGCCCAGTTGCGTTACCGTCACGGTCCGCACGTCAGAGGTCTCCTTGAGGGCCACCACCAGGTTCACGCTGGAGGTCAGGCCCGCGAAGGTGTCGTTGGAGTATTCCAAGGTTTGCCAGTAGGTCCCCGGGTTGCCGTCGAAGGTGGCCGGCAACTTGCTGTCATAGACGTTGCCCATATCGGGGGCGTCCGGAACCAATCGGCTCACGGAGGCAATCACGGGAGCGACGATGGGTGTCGCGGAGGCGGAAGCGGACGGTGAGCCGGTGGCAGTCTGAGCCGCTGGGGTCGTGGTCTGGCTGGTACTTTTGCCCGCCACAGGTGTTCCGAAAATGCCCGTCAGGTTGGTGACGGCGAAGATCAGCGCACCAACCAGGATGACGACGACGACGGCTCCCACGAGCCATCGGAGGCCTGTTCTGGGAGCATTGTCGTCGTCATCGTAATCGGCGTCCTCGTCATCGTCGTCATAGGGTGCCGTATCCCGAGCAGCCGCGGGAAAGCTTGACGGGGAGCGGACCTCGGGGACTGCGCCACTGGTGAGGCCTGCAGCAGGAGCTCCTGCGACCGCCGCACGAGGCGTTGCCCCCCGGGCAGCAGCAGGAGTTGCGATCTCCGTATCGGGATCGGGGGTGCCTTGTTCCTTCCGCTGCTCGCCGACGGAACTGAAGTCTTTGTCCGACCATAGGGTCACCTTGGGACCCTTGTCCGTGTGAGTGCTCCCGGTCGGGGCAACCTGCGGAGCCGCTTCAGTCGGTGCACCGGCGGCCAGCCGGTGGGAGGCCGTGCCCGCAGTGGGAACAGTGGCGGCCGGTTTCACCTGTTCCTGTTCGCCGGTGTCCTCCGACGCTTGGGCGCCGTCGGTGTCAACATATTCATCATCGGCTGCGTCAGGAGCTGATGAACGAGGCACGCCGAAGATCTCGTTTCCCAGCGTGTCAGTGAAGTACGGTTCCACGTATGGTTCGGTGGGCACCACGAGGTCAAGCAGTTCGGCGGCGCCGGTTTGGCTGGTGATGAGGTACGTGGCTCCGTCTCCGGTACCGAGGTCAAGGATTTGTAGGTTGGCGTGGCGTTCGCCGGTGGCCACCTCCCGGGCGCCTTGCGTGAGGTTGGTGGCGTTGTCCGGGCCGGCGACCAGGATGCTGACCGGACGATTGAGCACGCGGTCAACACCGTCGAGCACTACATCGTGCTCCCCGGAGACCAAAACCCGGGCCGTGACCCGGTAGCGTCCGCCGAGAACCGAGCCGACCTCAACGGATTGTGCCACGCTGTTCCTCCTCCGACCGATGTGGCCCCTGTTGAATATTCCTTCCGCCCTGAACGGCAGCCCAGGCAGCACGTCCGGAGAGGACGTTTGTTGCTTCCGATCCTAGCCGATCGGCGCAGGGGTAACCGGTATTCGCAAGGGGATCAGCGCAGCCCTGGAACGCGTCCACGCAGTCTTGCGCTGAGGGGTTCCAGCAGGTCCTGCAGCTCGGGAACCCGTAATAGGCGCAAGGCGGCAAAATAGATCACGGCCATTACGGTGCCTGCAGCTGCCAGCGTGACTGCCGCGGACACCAGTCCCCGCCAGGCGAAACCGGTGTGATCGAATCCGCCGAGTAACCACAACACGCCCATTCCCGCGGCTGCACAGATGACGGCCGCCGCCGCGAAGCGCAGGTGGGCCACGGCGATGCGCGCCGCACCGTAGTGCCCCAGCTGTGCTTTGAGGAAGAAGTGGGTGACCAGGACGGCGACCATGTTCCCGACGGTGTAACTGGCGGCGAGGCCGAAGATGATCAGCCGGGGTGGCAGCAGGGAGGCCAGCATCGCCGTACTGATGCCGACAACGATGAGAATCACCTGGATCCGGAACGGTGTGCGTGCGTTTTCTGCCGCATAAAAAACACGGTTCATCAAGAAATTGGCACTGAGGAAGGGGGATCCGACGGCCAGGATGGCCAGCGTCACGGCAATGTTCATGGCCGTTTCGCGGCTGCTGCTGCTGAACAGCATGCCGAACTGGCCACAAAGGACCAGGAGCGCCGCTGCACCAAAAACTGTCGCCACACCGATGGTGCGCAGACCTCGGGAGAGGGCCTCGCGCAGCCTGTCATGGTCCTTATCGGCCGCAGCGGCGGCCATGCGCGTGAACAACACTGTCGCTATGGAGAGCGCGATGACCGAGTGCGGGAGGATGTACAGCTCGGTCGCGCGGCTCAGGTCGTAAGGCCCGGGAATGTTCCCGCCCTGCGGAATGGTGCCGTCAGTCTTGGCGCCGGTGGCGATGGTGGCAATTTTTCCAATCAGGAGGAAGGTCAGGTTTCCCAATACCATGGTGCCCATGGTCCAGGCAGCTATCCGTCCCGTGGCTTGGAAGCCAAAACCGCGCCAGCCAAAGCGGGGGCGCAGCTCGAGTCCAAGCTTCCTCAGAGGCCACAACAACGTCAGGGATTGCAGGACGATGCCCAGCGTGGCGCTGCCCGCAAGGAGGGCGGTCTGACCTGACGACCAGTTCTCCACCGTATGGGAGACGTCGCGGCTATTGCCGGCAATAAGAATGAAGGTCACCAGACCCGCGATGGCGACGATATTGTTGACGACCGGCGCCCAGGCATAGGCGCGAAAGGCACCATGGGCGTTGAGCACCTGGCCCAGCAGGGAGTACAGCCCGTAGAAGAAGATCTGTGGCAGCAGCAACGTGGCGAAGGCAGTGGTCAGCGCCAGTTTGGCTGGAGAAAATCCACTGGTCAGGAGGAACATCAGAGGCCCGGCGGCAGCGGTGATGATCACCGTCAGGAGCAGCAGGGCAAGCACGGCAAGTGTCAGGAGCCTGGAAATGAAATCCGAGCCCCGGTCGGGTTGCTTACTGGCTTTGATGATCTGCGGCACCAAGACCACGTTGAAGACCCCGCCTGCGACCAGCAGGTAGATGATGTTCGGGAGGTTGTTCGCGGTATCAAAGATGTCAGCGACGACGGTGCCGCCGACGGCGATGCCGAGGAAGATTCCCTTGGTGAAACCGAGGATGCGGGAGACCAGGGTCGCCACCGCCATGCTGGCGCTGGATCGGGCTGCCGTTGCCGGTGCGGTGCCGGATGTGCCCGGAGCGGGTGCTGCGTCTGAATTAGCCATTGGCATCCATTGTCGCACCGGGGCGGGGAGCTACCGGTCCGCGACAGGTGGGGCTTACAAGTGGTCCGGAAGGACGTCCCGCGCCAGGTCCACAATGCGTCGCTCGTTGGGGAAGGAAAGCCTCTTGGGCAGGTCCGTCAAGCGCACCCAGGCGACGTCGACCGCTTCATGGTCCGGATCGTTGTCAATAGTGAGATTGCCGCCGGTGGCCTTCAGCAGGAAGTGGTGCACGGTCTTGTGGACCCGGTGTCCACTGACGGTGAACCAGTAGTCGATGCTGCCCAGGGGAGCCAGGACCTCTCCCTGGATGCCCGTTTCTTCCTCTATCTCCCGAACTGCCGCTTCCTGGTGGGTCTCGGCATTCTCGGGGTGCCCTTTCGGCAGGCACCATTCCAATCGGCCCCCCCGATTCAGCCGCGCGATGATGGCGACCTTGAAGTCCCCGTCGCCCTGATCCACGACGACGCCGCCTGCAGAGACCTCTTCCACGGTGGGAAGCTGCGCGGCAGGGGAATGACCAGCCGGCGCCACGTGTGCACCAATGGCGGAGGGCAATGGTGTCCTCTTCGGTGCGCTCGGAACTGGATGGGCCATGCAGTCCACTCTAACGACCTTTGTGCTCCGGTGATGACAGTTTCACGACCCCCGCGACACCTCTCACCCGGCGGTAACCGGGCTTGATGGAGGCCCACCCGGGAGCCCGGAAAACAGGCTCATCGGCAAAGTCTGGCATTGTTAAGGAACTATGGCGCACGTTCTGGATAGCTCATCGTTAGACCCCGTTGTCCTGGAGTTGGGACGCCTCTTCGTGGACGCGGGCCATGAGCTCTCCCTGGTGGGCGGCCCCGTCCGTGACCTCTTCCTGGGCCGCACGTCGCCGGACCTGGATTTCACCACGGACGCCTCCCCGGAGCAAACCATTGCCCTCATCCGCAACTGGGCCGATGCGTATTGGGAGATCGGCAGGGCGTTCGGCACCATCGGCATGCGTAAGCGGACCAGCGGCAGCCGCAAGGTCTTCCTGATTGAGATCACCACCTATCGGGCGGAGGCTTACGACCCGAACTCGCGGAAGCCGCAGGTCGCCTTTGGGGCCAGCCTGGAAGACGATCTGCAGCGTCGGGACTTCACCATGAACGCCATGGCCCTACGGCTGCCGAACCTGGAGCTCGTCGATCCTTACGGAGGTGTTCGGGACCTGCACGCCGGATTGCTGCGTACGCCCTCCGGACCCCAGGCATCGTTTTCTGACGATCCGCTGCGCATGATGCGGGCGGCGCGCTTCGCTGCCCAACTCGGCGTGACGTTGCACGAGGATGTGCGGGAAGCCATGACCGAGATGGCTGAGCGCATCGCCATCATTTCGGCTGAGCGGGTCCGGGACGAGCTGGTAAAGCTGGTCTGCGGCAGCCAACCCTCGCTGGGCATCGACATCCTGGTGGATACGGGACTGGCTGCTCACGTTCTTCCGGAGATCCCCGCCCTCAAACTCGAAGCGGACGAACACCACCGTCACAAGGATGTCTACCAGCACTCGTTGCAGGTGCTCGAGCAGGCGGCGGCGTTGGAAACAGACGACCGGGGCGCTGTGCCAGGTCCCGACTTTGTCCTCCGTTTCGCCGCGCTCATGCACGACGTCGGTAAGCCGGCGACGCGGAGGTTCGAAGCGGGCGGGGCCGTCAGCTTCCGCCATCACGAAACCGTGGGGGCCAAAGTCACGGCCAGGCGCATGAAGGCACTGCGGTTCGACAACGACTCGATCAAGGCAGTGACCCGCTTGGTCGAATTGCACATGCGCTTTTACGGCTATGGCGACGCAGGCTGGACGGATTCCGCGGTGCGCCGCTACGTGACTGACGCCGGGGCGCAGCTTGAGCGGCTGCATCGGCTCACACGCTCGGATGTCACCACCCGCAATCAGCGCAAAGCCGACCGGCTCGCTTTCGCCTATGACGACCTGGAGCAGCGGATTGCTGTGCTGGCGGAGCAGGAAGAGCTCGCCGCCGTCCGGCCGGACCTGGATGGTGCCCGTATCATGGAGCTGCTGCAGATACGGCCCGGACCAGTAGTGGGACGGGCCTACAACTACCTGCTGGACCAGCGCATGGAACACGGCCCCCTCGGTGCGGAAGTTGCCCGGCAGCGTTTGCTGGAGTGGTGGCAGGGGCAACCGGAAAGCACGGCGGCGGCCCAGCTGCCGGCAGAATCCAAGGAGCAGCAGTGAACACACCGGCCATGGACCAGGAAATACTGCCAAAGCTCTGGCTGCTGCGCCACGGCGAAACCGAGTGGTCCCGCAGCGGCCAGTACACCGGGCTGACCGATTTGCCCTTGACACCGTTGGGCGAGGAGCAGGCACGTTCCGCCCGGCCTGTGCTGGCGGACGTGTCATTCGACCTGGTCCTCACGTCTCCATTGCAGCGCGCCCGGCGAACCGCGGAGTTGGCTGGTTTCCCCGAGGCCGTCGTCGCTCCGGAGGCACACGAATGGGATTACGGCCAGTATGAAGGGATCAACAGTGCCGAAGTCCGGGCCAAGAACCCCGGCTACCTCATTTGGACGCACGGCGTCCCCGGAGGCGAAACGCTGAACCAGGTCGCTGACCGGGCTGATTCGATCCTGGCCAGGGTACGGGGACCACGCCCCGATGGAGAGGGACTGCACAACGTCCTGCTGGTAGCCCACGGGCATTTCCTACGCATCCTGGCGGCCCGCTGGCTGAACCTGGACCCCATCGAGGGCAGGCATTTCCTGCTCGGGACCGCGAAAGTCTGCACGCTGGGCTGGGACAAGCGAACCCCCGCTGTTGAACAATGGGGACTCTAGTTTTTCCCAATAAAATTCCTTTCTGCTATGGTGCATGGCCGACATCTGCGCTAATTTAGTGTTCAGGCCCCGAAGCAATCAGCTCCGGCGGCGCAGATACGGGAAAGGAGGCCTCCAATGACTCCAGCAACTAAGACCGGTTCCACCGGCATTGATGGCGTGCACGGAAACCACATTCCCGTTACCGTCGCTCGAGCTCTGGCCCCGTTTTCCCCCGCCTCCGCTGCGGGCTCACGCCCCCGGCTTGCGCCCCCGGCCTAGCGCCGGTCCCCAGCACAGAAGAAGGAATCGGCCAGGCCAACTGCCGGCCAATCCTCAGCCGTGCTAATTCCTGATACCACTGTCGCCGCCGGGCTATTTTTGCCGCTCCGAAACAGGAAACAATCCGGACGATTGTAAGCGACTAATCCACACATAACAGTTCGCTTTTTTGTGTCTAATTACCGGCATAAATGCTCTTTATTTGCTGCGCCCAGAATTCACCTGTCCTCATACTTGGACCCGTCCTCATACTCGAAAGGAGGTGACGTCGATGAGTTCCCTGCCATCCTTCTCGTCGGTTCGACGGGTATTTTTCTCCCCAGTGGACCAGAACCGGGTCGATCAGGTGCGTGAACAGCACGAACGCATCATCAACGAGTTGAACATCCGCAACCTGCGCTGACTCGGCGCGGTGGGCGGCGGAGCTGCTGTCGGGGCAGATGCCGCTGAGCACGCGGGTAAGCTCAAAACCATGGTGGAGTCCGAGCATCCCGAGCAGCGCCACCGCCGCCGGGTCGTCGTACCATCGCGTACTGACCCCCTACTGGCCCACATGACCGAATTGGTGGGTGGACCAGTAGGGCGGCGGGCTGCTCCGGGCCTGGTGCGGCCCGCGTTCTTTTCCATCGAGCGTGTCCTGGTACTGATGGTCCTGGCGGCGGGAATCCTCGCCGTACTCGCCAAATTCCACTGCAGGCAGGCCGGGTGGACCACACCCGACCAATACTCCACCGTCTGTTGGTCCGAATTCCCCAACACGTTCCGCGATCGAGGGCTCGGCGCCTTCTTTCCCTACGTCAGCCAGGCCAGCACCTTCGACTACCCTCCCTTGGCTGGCCTCTTGGCGGGCTTAACCGCGTGGTTGAGCGCACCGGCAGGTGCCGGCGCGGCCAGGCAGTTGGCCTACTTCGACATCAACGCCTGGTTGGCGGTGGTCCTGTGGATGGTCGCGGTGCTGGCGACTGCCCGCAGTTCCCGCCGTCGTCCCTGGGACGCCTCCCTGGTGGCCGCCAGTCCGCTCCTTCTCTTTACCGCCACCGTTAGTTGGGACATGTGGGCGGTTGCCCTAACCGCTGTCGGCATGTTCCTGTTTGCCCGCGCGCGCACCTTTGCTGCAGGCGCCCTGCTGGGCCTGGCCGCCTGCGTGCAGCCGTACGTCTTTCTGATTCTTATCGCCCTCCTCCTGGTCAGCCTGCGCAGCGGCAGGTGGACTCCTTTAGTGGAAACGACTTCCGCCTTCGTCGTTGCCGCCCTCGCCGTCGTGCTGCCCATCCTGGTCCTGAACCCGGTCACCCTCCTGGCCTACGTGCAGGCCTGGCCGCAGGACCGGGCCGGCGCCTCCTCGCTGTACAACGTCTTCAACCTGGTCAGTACGCGCATCAGCGGTCGCGCCCTCAGCCTGGGAACCGTCAATATCCTGGCCCTTGGCCTGTTCGCCTGTATCGCAGGAGGGATTTGCTGGTTGGCGCTGGCAGCAGGCCGGCGCCCCAGGGTCGCCCAGCTGTCCTATCTGCTTGTTGCCGGCTACACGGTTGTGGACAAGCACGCCGCCCCGCAGCACGCCGTCTGGTTGCTGCCGCTGT
>JAODMR010000144.1 GCA_025465475.1 Micrococcaceae bacterium | reverse complement strand
AGTACGATCCCGTCTACTGATGAACCGCCGAGGGAAACACTGACGGCTGTCGCGTTGCTCACGACATGCGCTGCGGTGACAACGAGGTGCCGCCCGATGACGAAGCCAGTGCCGGTTGCACTGCTGTCACACCTTGTAACGCTCATTTGCGCAACCCCTGATTGAACTTCCCGCACGATGTCGGGCCAGGCCCGCGGACTTGGAGCCTGTGTACTCGGAGCGGGGTCTCCGACTGGCGTTGGCACGACGGGGGCAGTGACTGGGGGAGTTGGGCTTGGATGCACCACTGCCGTGGGGGTTGATGAGGGGCCAGTCGAACCGCATCCCGCCACGAAGACCGAAAGTACTATAGCGGCTGCACTGATCAAGGTCGGATTGCGAGTCTGGGTATTCATCACCGGACGCCCCTCAAGCTCCAAAATCGGAAAAACGATGCCCGCCAATTCGCGTTGCCCTCAACGTAGTATCGAGGCCGCTTCCCGTCTACGCGCCAAGGCAAATAAGTTCACCGGAAGACAAGGGTCGAGACACCCAACGCAAAGTAGGCCGTAGGCATTGATCCCAATCGCTTTTTCTCTGCTCCGGACGCCTCTTCAAGTCAACCCATAAGCGGAGGGAGCTAGGGGGTCCTATTGGGGGGATTCCAAATACAACCATTTTCAAAGGCCTTCATGGCACAGAAAATCCTGATCAGCTCGTCGATGACCTCGGGAGTGAGGACGCGGATGAAACGGTCCGGTTCTCTCTGGACGGCAGTGATTACGAAACCGACTTGACCACAGCAAACGCTGCTGAGCTGCGTTCAGCCCTGGAACCTTACGTCGGTGAGAGTCGCCGCTTCCGGGTAGTTGCCCGCACCAAGGGCGCCCAATCGAGCGGCACCAACCGGGAGAAGCTGCGGCGCATCCGCACGCTCACCCCCTGGTCGATGAACAGGTGCCGGGCGTCGTCCTTCACGCCGTCAGCGATCAGCGTCCCGCTGTCCGTCCGTGTTCTGGTCCGCCGTGCTGACCCACCTGTACCCGATCAACGCCATGACGTGCTCCATTCTCATTTACTCAACCGAACCGAAAGTTCTGAGAGTAAGAACACGAGATGGGTTATGAGGATACAACTTCCGATAATTCTCGACGGCCGGAAGCCCGCGACACATTGGTCATTCTCAGGCTCAAAATTCGATCGTTTTCAAGAAGGGGCGTAGGGAGGCATCCAAGTTACGGCGGGCTCATGACGCCCCGCTCCATGAGCCGCTCCCTCCTGTGGCTTGCTGGCCTCCTCTTCCTGATCAACCTCCTACTGCTCACAACTCAGGTACCGCTAGGACATCCCCTGATTGGGATCGTCGCTGATCTCGCTTTGGGAGTCGCGGCGTACATGATGAGTGTTCGTCACAAGTAGCCAGGTGTTCCCGTGCCTGGCATCGGTCCTGAGGCGTTGTTTGGTATGTGGTCGGGCTGTGGCCGTTCGTCGGCGTTGCGGTGATCGTGGGCACGCGGCGCGGGACAATTCGTGCATCGACGAGTGCCAGCTCGTAAAATGAGTGGGTGGACCTTTCGCATCTGGGCGCGCCGATCGGGCCGATGATTCGAGTCCAGGGAGGGTTCGCCAACCGGATGTACCGGCTCGACACTGACCAGGGGTCGTTCGCTGTGAAGGAGTTGAACCTCCTCGACCGCCGCTGGACCTATCACGCCGAGGACGTGTTCAGGTTTGAGCGGGCGGCCTTCGCCGCCGGCATACCCATGCCGGAGCCGATCTCGGCCACCCACTCCACCCTCGTTCACCGATGGATCGACGGCGAGAAGGTGCCCGAAGCGCCGGTCTCGGCGGCGTACGCCTTTGAGATCGGTGAAATCCTCGCCCGCATCCACGCGCTCGACGTCGCCTGGACCCATGCGCCCAGCGAGGACCGGACGCCACGGGACTGGCCCGAGCTCGCCGCGAGGGCGGCTGCGACCGGACAGCCATGGGCTGACGAGTTGGCCTGCCACGTGGAGACGTTCCTCGCGATTGCCCGCTTCGTCGACACCTGCGAACGGCCGGGCCCCGTAGTGCTGACCCACAGGGACATCCAACCGTGGAACCTGCTCGCAAGAGGGGGTCGGCCGGTGGTGCTCGACTGGGAGCTCTCGGGGATGCTCGACCTGGCCGGTGAGCTCGGCTCGACCGCGCTGAGCCTTGCGAAGGGTCCCGGCTTCGATGACCCCAACCCCACTATTTTCCGCTCGGTTCTCGACGGCTATGTCGCCGGGGGCGGAATGCTGCCGCCGTCAGGTCCCAGCTGGTTTGCGTTCATGATCGGCGGCTGGCTGGGGCACACGAGGTGGAACATCCTCCGGTGCCTGGCCGGTGTCGAGGCCGGCACCGGCCCTGAGCTCGCGCTGTCGCAGGAGTCCGTGCGCAACGGGGTGCGCGGCCTCCCCGACCTGTTCGGCCGGCTTCCGGAGCTCGAGGCGCTGCTCGTGTGACAGTGATCTGCTTAGGCGTTGATCAACGTCGTGAGTTGATCAACGTCGTGAAACGACCTTCGAACGTCTCGTGGCGATCTGACAAATGCACAGCTGGAGCGGCTGGAGTGGTTGTTGCCGACGATACCGAAGATGGGCGGGCCGCCGAAGGATCGGCAACAGGTCGTCGACGGAATCTGGTGGTGGGGCCGGATTGGCTCGGAGGACTAGGGTTCAGCATTCGCACCGACACTGGTGCTCCAGTCCCTGCGCAGGCGGGTCCTGGGTGAGCCGGGTTGCAGTGGACCACCCGTTGGGAGCGGTGACGATGTTGGTGGGGGCTTCCCCGATGACGATGACGTCGAGCACCTGCCGCGGAGGGGTTGGCTTGCCGTTGTTGTACATGTCTGTTTTTCCGGTCTTGGGTGCTGCCTTAGGGGAACTTCGTGACCTGAAGCGTGTTCATGGTTACGGTGCCGCCGATGGCGTAGACGGAGAGTTCGGTGCTGGTTTCTGCCGGGAAGATCAGCTCGCTCATAGTGACCTGGCCGTCCTGGGCGAAGACTTCGATGGAGCAGCGGTCCACGAAGATGGTGAGGCGGTAGGACCCCGCGGTCGCCCGGAGGGGTGCGGTGTCGATGGAGGGGAAGGAGGAGTGAAAGTCTGTCCGCCCGGATTCCCGCCGGTCGACAAACAAGTTCCCTTCGCCGGGGCGGATGCCCACACGGGTACCCTTCTGGCCGTCCCCACACAGGATGAGGCCGAATTCCTCCGCGTTTCCGGGGGTGAAGGTGACGTCGATGCGCTGGACCGCGCCGGCGGCACCGGCCAGGACCTGCACGCTGTCGTGAAGGGTGGTTTGAGTAAGGCAAAACGAGCCCTTGCCGGCCAAGGTAGTCCAGTCGCCCGCGGGTTGCTGGACCAGGGCCAGGCTTCCTTCGCTGGTCTGAAGTGTGATTTCGCGGACCAGGGACATGGGGCTGCGCCAGGGTGTGGTGGGGATCGTGTTGGCGTATTGCCAGTTGTTCATCCATCCGATCATGAGGCGCCGGCCGTCGGGTGCGTCGCTGAAGGAGACGGCCGCGTAGTAGTCGCGTCCCCAGTCAAGCCAGTGGTATTCGCCCAGCCTGTTGGAGTCCTGGAGGCCTTCGGTAACGGTACTGGTTGAGGTGAACGTCGTCCCGTCAAAGTCTCCGATAAAGTACTGCCCGGCGGAGCCGTTGTTGGGTCCGCCGGGGTTGAGGTTGACGGTCAGGACCCACTTGAGGTTTTTCGGGTCCCCGTCAACGGGAAGGGGAAACAGGTCGGGGCATTCCCAGATGCCGGTGGTGGCATTTGCCGGGCCGAAGCTGCTCAGGTGTTCCCAGGTTTTCAGGTCCTGTGATCGGTAGAGGACGACTTGGTGGTCGAGCGCTTCGACGGCCACCATCACCCAGTAGCTGCCTGCGTCGCCGTCATAGCGGAAGACTTTCGGATCGCGGAAGTTCGCCGAGCCCCGGTTCAGCACGGGGTTGTTGGAGTATTTTGTCCACGTGTAGCCGCCGTCGAGGCTGTACGCCAGTGACTGTGCCTGGACCCCCGGGTGCGCGGATTCCGGCTTGTAGGCGCTGGTGTACACAGCGACCAGGGGTGCAGTGGTTTCGTTGCCGAATCCGCTGGAGTTTTGGCGGTCATGGACCATGCTCCCTGAGAACACTTCTTCATTCGCGTCGCAGGGGATGGCCAGGGGCTGTTCGGTCCAGGTCAACAGGTCCGTGGAGGTCGCATGCCCCCAGGACATGTTGCCCCAGACGTTGCCCCACGGATTGTTCTGGTAGTAGAGGTGGTACATCCCGTCGTGGTGGATGAGCCCGTTGGGGTCGTTGAGCCAAGAGTTTTCCGCGGTGTAATGCAGGGCCGGGCGGTAGTTCTCAGCCGCTGTGGTTGTTGGTGTGTTTCCGGTGGCGAGTGTATCCATGGGGTTCCTTCAGGGCAGTGGGTGTTACTTGCTGGCGCCGGCCGTGAGGCCCTCACGCAGCGTGCGTTGGCCGAAGATGAAGACGACAAGCGCGGGAAGCATGGACAGAATCACACCGGCAAGGACCACGGAGATGCTTCCGGTGCCGAGGTTGCCCTGCAGGGTGACCAAACCGAGGGGAAGAGTGAAGTTCTGTTCGCTGATGGTGAGGATCAGTGGACGGAAGAATTCGTTCCAGTGAAAGTTAAAGGCCAGAATCCCCACGATGGCCATGCCGGGGACCGCCAGCGGGGCATAAACGGAACGGAAAATCCGCCAGGGTCCCGCCCCGTCCAGGGAAGCTGCCTCAGCGAAATCGTTTGGCAGGCCGAGGAAATACTGACGCATCAGGAAGGTGCCGAACGCTGTCGGGATCGCCGGCAGGATGAGGGCCAGCAGCGTGTCGGATAAACCCATACCGCGAATGAGCATGAACACCGGGACGATGGTGACCTGAACCGGGACCATCATGGTGGCCAGCACCAGGGAGAAGATGGCCTTTTTGCCCCGGAAGTCCAGGCGGGCGAAGGCGTAGCCGGCCAGGGATGCCGAAGCCATTTGGCCGACGGCGATCAGCCCGGTGACCAGGGCGCTGTTGAGGACCAGCATGCCGACGTTGATTTGCTTGAACACCTCCTGGTAGGCGGTGAAGTCGGGGTTGATGGGCAGGAACGACGGCGGAAGGTTGAAGGATTCCGACGGTGTTCGCAGTGAGGTGGACAGCGTCCAGAGAACTGGGCCGAGAGTCAGCACCGCCGCGATGGCCAGGGCGACATATCGGCCCACTGACCCCGCCGCGGGTAGACGGCGCCCACCCGGGGCTTTTGGTGCGGTTGGCGTGGTGGTGGAAGGGGAACCTGTGGCGGTCCCGGAGCGCAGGGTTTGGCTGGACATGAGGGACCTCACTGGTAGAAGACGAAGCGGCGGCTGAGGCGGAACTGCAGGGCGGTGACAGCAAGGATCAGCAAAGTCAGGACCAGGCCGATGGCCGAGGCCCGCCCGAACTCCAGCTGCTGGAAGGCGGATTCGAAGATCACCATGACAGCGGTGCGGGTGGAGTCTCCCGGGCCGCCGTTGGTCAGGACGTAGGGCTGGTCGAAGACCTGCAGGGCGCTGATGATGGCCATGACGGAGGCGACCAGCACGGTGGGGCTGATCAGGGGAAGGGTCACATGCCGGAATTGTTTCCAGCCTGTGGCGCCGTCCAGGTTCGCGGCCTCGTGCAGCTCCTTGGGAATGTTTGTCAGGGCGCCGAGGAAGAGCAGGAAGGAGAACCCGAAGTTTTGCCAGACGTAGACCAGAACGACGACGGCCGCGGAGCCGACCGGGCTGGTCAGCCAGGGAACGGCCGGGATCCCGATCAGGGACAGGAGCCAGTTCACAACACCGAATTGTTCGTTGAACATGTACCGCATGAAGATGGACACCGACGCCGCGGACAGGACCAGCGGGAAAAAGAAAGTCGATCGGAGAAACACCCTGAGCCAGGACGGCATCCTGCCCTGCAGCATGGAAGCCAGGCTCAGTGCGATGCCCAGTTGCAGGGCCACCGCCACGATCACGAACACGATGGTGTTCAGGAAGGACACGCGGACGGTGGGGTCACCTGCCAGCGAGGCGAAGTTGTCCAAGCCAACGAATTGCGGGGCGGAAATGATGTCCCAGCGGAAAAAAGCCAAAACCAGGGAGCCGATGATCGGCAGGAAGGTGAACAGGGCCATGCCCAGCACCGTGGGAGCCAGGAAAATCATGGCCAGCCGGCGTTCGATGAATGAGCGCCGGACGGCCGGTGGTGCCGCGGTTTGGCGTCGGGTGACTGCTGTGGCGGTCATGAGTTCCTCCTCAGGGCCAGTTCAAGGTCGCGTTGCAGGGTGCCCATGGCGGTCCGCACGTCGGCGGAGCTCCCACTGACAGCGGTGGAGACGTTTTTCATCAGGGCCGTTTCGACGGCGGCCTGTTGCGGTGGCGCGGGGATGGGACCGGAGGTGGGGAACCGGTCAAGGGTGTCGTAGAAGACTTTCCAGTGCCGGGGTCCGGTGACCGAGTAGAACGACGCGTTCACCATGGATCGTCGGGTAGGGGTCGTGTTGGGGGCCGGGATGGCCAGTTGCATGGCTTCCCGGCTGGCGCAGAACTTGACCCATTCCCATGCCGCGTCCTTGTCCTTGGCCGTGCGCATGATGGCGTAGCCGGCAGCGCCGAACTGGTGCCGCTGCGTGCGCCAGCGCGGGAAAAACTGGACATCGAACTGATCGCTGGTCATCCCGGCGTCGTGCAGGCCCTGCGCCCAGTAGCCGCCTGCCGGTGTGGTGCCGATCCGGTTGTTGCCGAACAGCCCGACCAAGGCGTTGCCACCGCCGGATTCCGGCCGCACCCCCAGTCCTTCGGCGACGAGTTCGCGCAGGTAATCGAAGGTCTCGATAACGCGCCCGTCTTCGGCGTTGGGGGCCAGCCACTGATAACCTCCGCCGCGGGTGGCCCGTGCCGGGTCGTTGGGATAGAAGCGGTCCCAGAACCAGCTGCCGCCGGAGGACTTGGTTTCGGCGAGGAAGCTGGTGTCGTTGGCATATAGCCAGGGCACCACTCCGCCGAATAGCCGGTTGGTCCAGTAATACGGTGTGAAGTCTGCCGGCCTGGCCTTCTTCAACGCGCGAAGGGTTGTGGTGAAGTCGTCCTGCGTCCAGTCGTCCTTGGGCCGGTCGAGTCCGGCCTGCTCAAAGGTGGTGGTGTTCAGGTACATGTTCGCGGCGTTCCAGTCCAACGGCAGTTGGTAGAGGCTGCCCTGATACATAAAGGCCTCAAGGAGACTGGGATGCACGTCGTCGAAGTAGTCCGTCATGTCGGTGGCGTCCCGGCGGATGTAGTCGTCCAGCGGCTCGGCGAGTTTGTCGGCGAACAGCTGGGCGCCTTCGGTGGCGACGTAGACGACGTCGGGAGGCGTTCCGGCGGCGACCATGGTGAGGATCTTGGAAAAGAAGTCCTTCCAGTCGGCACCCTGAATCGCCTGTACCTGCACGGGAATGCCGGGGTGCGCTGCTTTGAAAGCGTCCACCAGGCCCTGTCGGGCGGCGGCGTCGGCTGACGTTCCGAGGATGGCGATGTTCATTGCTTTGCTGCCGCGACCCGGTATGTCCGTTCCGGTTAACCGCGGCCAGGCGCCCACGGTGGCTCCCGCTGCGGCGAGTCCGGCAAGTCCCAACATGGACCGCCGGGTAAGGGTTGAAAGTCCGCCGTTGGAACTCAGCGGATGGGTAGGGGCAGGTTGCCCCGGTGTCTTGTTAGACGTCATTGTCGGCTCCTCCTAACACGTGTTAGGTAGCCTAGAACGGCGACCTAACACGTGTCAAGCACTTTTTTGGAGGAGCAGCTACATCGGTGGATGCAGATTTTTTTCAGGACAGCGCCCCCGGACGACGTGGCGCATACGAGCACCGGTCAACGGCGTGGAGCCGGACCCGTGGATGCTCGTTGGATGATCTGACACGGCACCTGAATCGCTGTTTCTCCTGTTGGGGCGCTGGCATCGCCCGTCGCTTCGATGTCATCGAGGAGCAGGGTGATGGCTCTCTGGCCAATCGCGGCATGTGGCAGCGCTACGGTCGTCAAGGCTGGGACCAGATTGGCGGCCACGTGCTGCTGGTCGTCATAGCCGACCACAGACAGATCCTGGGGTACCCGCAGCCCCGCCGCTGCCGCGTAGAGCAGCACGCCGGTGGCGACCCTGTCGTTGGAGCAGATGACTGCGGTTGGCCGGTCATCGGCCAGTACGGCTGCCGCCGCGCGGTATCCCTCGTCGATGTCCCATCCCGTGAGGTGGACTCGCTGTTGCCCGGGGCCCAGTCCGGCCGCGTCCATCGCCTGCCGGTAGCCCTGCTCCCGCTGGGGGGTGGCAGGCGAACTGGCTGTGCCGGTCAGCAGTACTATGCGGCGGTGGCCTAAATCAAGCAGCAGCTGTGTCGCGGCGCGCTCGCCTTCCACTTCCGCCGGGACAACCGACCTAAGACGGGAAGAGGTGTCAATGCAATTGGCGAAAATGCCCGGCAGGGTGAGCATCGCGGGCGGAGCAGCGACCAAGCGTAGTCCGCCGGTGGCGTACATGATGCCGTCCACCTGTCGATGGATCAGCTGTTGGACGGCAGTCGTTTCGCGGGAGGAGTCCTGTTCCGTGTCGACAACCAGAACCATGTATCCGCGGTCCTGGGCCGCCCGGGAGGCACCACTGATCAGCCGACCGGCGAAAGGACTCGTAACAATCTCATCCGTAACGATGCCGATCGTTGACGTCCGCTGATTGCGAAGGCTGAGGGCAACGGAGTTGGGCGTGTAGTCCAGCTCGGCCGCAGCGCGGAGCACTCGCTCCTGGCGTTCCGCGGTGACGTTGCCGTTGGCCCTGCCATTAAGCACC
The DNA here is from genome assembly GCA_025465475.1 of Micrococcaceae bacterium. Lineage (GTDB taxonomy): Bacteria > Actinomycetota > Actinomycetes > Actinomycetales > Micrococcaceae > Arthrobacter_M. Next base: position 6,750 of record JAODMR010000144.1, on the reverse strand, counting down.
AGTGATACTGCACTGCGGGACACCCCTGCCCGTTGTGCCACATCCAGTGCTGTAGCTTTGCGCTTGCTCATGCTGATCCCCTTGCTTTTCGACTCAGCATAGCTAACTCGTGTGAGGTCACGAGATGCCCTAGTCGCTATGCCACTTTCCCAGCAGCCCGCCCATAACGAAACCGAGCCTGCACGTCATTACCAGAGACCGATAGCCATGACCCGGACAGCCAGGTGCCGATGCCAGAATGGGGGTGCGGTCCACCTTGAGGAATGCGCAGTGCGATGGGTCGCTGAATGGACGAAACACCGAGGTTCCACCACGGGTTCTTTTTTCAGTAAGCCTCGGCGGGACTAGAGGGTGGCTGCCTTGGCGAGCAGAACTGCTTTTTGTTGTTCGTTGGCGGTGAGTTCGGCTGCGTGCAGCAGTTCGGTCTTGGCTTCGTCGGTTCTTCCGAGTTTGGTGAGCAGCTCTCCCCGGATGCTGGGCAGCAGGTGTGAGCGGTGGAGGGCGCCCTCGGCAACGAGGCGGTCCACGATCCCCAAGGCGGCGGCAGGTCCGGTGGCCATGGAAAGCGCCACGGCGTGGTTGAGTTCGACGATGGGGCTGGAGGTCAGGTGTCCCAGGGCTTCATAGAGCAGCACGATCTTGTTCCAATCGGTTTGTTCGAAACTGATGGCGGTCGCATGACATTGGGCGATCGCAGCCTGCAGGCAGTAATTTCCCCTTCCGCGGCCGAGCGCATCGGCCCGTGCAAGGGATGCAGAACCACGGCCGATTTGGGTCCGGTCCCAGCGTGATCTGTCCTGGTCAGCGAGCAGGATAGGGCTGCCGTCGTGGTTGACGCGCGCGGCGAACCGGGATGCCTGGAATTCCATCAGCGCCAGGAGTCCGTGGACTTCGGGCTCCCGCGGCAGCAGGCCGGCGAGCACGCGGCCAAGGCGCAGTGCTTCGTTGGCGATCTCGGTCCGGATCCACCGGTCACCAGTTGTGGCGGCGTAGCCTTCGGTGAAGATGAGGTACAGCACCGCCAGTACCGCACCCAGGCGGGCGTTCCATTCGTTCGGTTCGGGGGTGTCGAAGGGTACCCGGGCTGCCGAAAGAGTTTTCTTGGCCCGCACGATGCGCTGCTGGACAGTGGCGACGGGAATGATCAGCATCCGTGCGATCTCCTCGGTGGTCAGGCCGCCGACGGTTCGCAGCGTCAAGGCGACTTGCCCCTCACGGGAGAGCACGGGGTGGCAGGCGATGAAGATGAGCCTGAGCACGTCATCGGGGATCGGTTGCCACTGGTCCTCGCTCACCTCCCCGAGGTCGTGGGCGATCGCCCGGTAGCGTGCGTCGAGCCGCTCCCGGCGGCGCCAGGCGTCTATGGCCTTGCGTTTGGCCACGGCTGTGAGCCAGGCGCCCGGGTTATCCGGGACGCCCGACCCGGGCCATTGCGTCAGGGCGTCAATGAGGGCTTCCTGAGCGAGATCTTCAGCCAGGCCGACATCGCCGGTCACCTTGGCAAGTGTTGCCACGATCCGCGCGCTGTCAATCCGCCACACGGCGTCCAGGGTCCGCTGAATCGGTGGTGCGAAGGTGCTCATGTGTTGTCGGCCATGTCGCTAGGGCTGTTTGAGTTCCTCGCGCCAACCGGCTTGCTTTTGCAGGTACTCGTTGTCAGCGAAGCCTTCAAAGTCGCTCATATCGGTCACGCGGCGGACTTCGAGTTTGTTGCCCGGACCCAAAGGGCAGCGCCTGGCCCACTGGACCGCTTCTTCCTTGCTGGCGGTCTGGATGATCCAGAATCCGTTGAACAGTTCGTGGGTTTCCCCGTACGGACCATCGGTGACGATGGGGTCCTCGGCGGAAAAGTCGACCACGAACGCTTCGCTCATGTCATCGGAGAGGCCGTCACCGGCGAGCAACACCCCGGCCTTCATGAGAGATTCGTTGAAGGTGCCCATGGCATTGATGATTTGCTCGATGTCAGCCGCTTCGTATGCCTTCTTTGCATCATCCGTGGCGCGCATGATCAGCATGAACTTCATGGTTCTTCTCCTTCGTACATGAGGACGCCGAATGCGTCCTTCTACTATCGCGTCGAACAGGCAAATAGCGGATCGACAAGGATCACGAAAATTCTCATTCCCTGACAAGTCGCCAGCACCCGGCGGCGCCCACTGACGGGAAGGAAAAGCTGAAGCGAGGTGAGTGCTAGCCCGCACCGTCTTGAACCGTAGTCGGGGGAGAGGCAGCTGGCGGGCGTCAGTTGTTCCAAAACCACCCGTCAGCCTGCAGCCGCGATCTCCCGTGCGGCGGCAAGAACCGCCTGCGCTGCATCCTCGACCTGGCCTTCGCGGAGCCGCCGCGCCGGCGGCACGTCGTCTGGTTGGGGATTCATGCCCTGAAACCACGCCTGGACCACGCTCCGGGAGTCCCGCTCAGCCGACGGTCAGGGAGTTGCTAGTACATTGCGGACACGCATGACTGACCTGATCGATAGGGTCGCCTCACTGGGCGGGTCCCGGGCCGGCGAGCGGCGGCTGCCGGCCCGGTGATCCCACCCTCAGTTCAGGTCGAAGCGGTCCAGTTCCATCACTTTGACCCAGGCGGCCACGAAGTCGTTGACGAATTTTTCCTTGGCGTCATCGCTGGCGTAGACCTCGGCGATTGCCCTGAGCTGGGAGTTGGACCCAAAGACCAGGTCGACAGGGGTGGCGGTCCATTTCACCTCGCCGGAAGCCACGTCGCTGATCTCATAAACGTTCTCCGATGCCTCGGACGCGGTCCATTTGGTACCGGGGGAGAGCAGGTTGATGAAGAAGTCGTTCGTCAGGACCTGAGGCCGGTCGGTGAGAACTCCGTGGGCGGAACCGCCGGTGTTGGTTTCGAGGACGCGCATGCCGCCGATGAGGGCCGTCATTTCTGGTGCGGAAAGATCCAGGAGGTAGGCCTTGTCCAGCAGGAGGGTTTCGGGCTGGAGTTTCACGCCGGGACGCAGGTGGTTGCGGAACCCGTCGGCCCGCGGCTGCAGGTACTGGAACGACTCGACGTCGGTCTGGTCCTGGGAGGCGTCGGTGCGGCCGGGCCGGAACGGGACGGTGACGGGGAAGCCGGCGTCCCCCGCGGCCTTCTCCACCGCTGCGCAGCCGCCGAGGACGATCAGGTCTGCCATCGAGACCTTCTTTTCCGAGGGTTGGGCGGAGTTGAACCGCTGCTGCACGGTCTCGATGCTCCGCAGGGCAACTGACAGCGTTTCCGGTTCGTTGGCTTCCCAGCTGCGCTGGGGTTCCAGCCGGATCCGTGCCCCGTTGGCGCCGCCTCGCCGGTCAGTTTTGCGGTACGTGGATGCAGCGGCCCAGGCCGTGCCGGCGAGCTGTGATACGGACAGGCCTGAGTCCAGGAGCCGGGACTTGAGCTCAGAGATGTCCTGCTCGTCGATCAACTCGTGGGCAACTGCCGGGATGGGGTCCTGCCAGAGTTGCGGCGCGGGGACCCAGGGCCCGAGCATGTGGGGTCCGACGGGGCCCATGTCACGGTGCAGCAGTTTGTACCACGCCTTGGCGAAGGCCAGCCTGAACTCGTCCGGGTTCTCCAGGAAGCGGCGCGAGATCTTTTCATAGGCAGGGTCGACGCGCAGTGAGAGGTCGGTGGTGAGCATGGTGGGCCGGTGTTTTTTCCCCGGGTCATGGGCGTCCGGAATGATTTCCGGGGCGTCCTTGGCCACCCACTGGTGGGCGCCTGCGGGGCTCTTGGTTAGCTCCCACTCGTGCCCAAAGAGGATTTCGAAGAAGCGGTTGCTCCATTCGGTGGGTTTGTCCGTCCAGGTGACCTCGAGGCCGGAGGTGATGGTGTCCGGGCCCTTGCCGGTCCCGTAGGTGCTGAGCCAGCCCAAACCCTGGGTTTCGAGGTCGGCGGCTTCCGGCTCCGGTCCGACGTGCCCGTCGGCGTTCCCGGCACCGTGGGTCTTGCCGAAGGTATGGCCGCCGGCGATCAGGGCGACGGTCTCCTCGTCGTTCATGGCCATCCGCTTGAAGGTCTCGCGGATGAACGCCGCCGCGGCGAGCGGGTCAGGATTGCCCATCGGCCCTTCCGGGTTGACGTAAATCAGGCCCATCTCGGTGGAGCCGACCTCCTCGGACATCTGGCCTTCGCCGATGTAGCGTTCGTCGCCGAGCCAAGCGTCCTCCGGCCCCCAGAAGATCTCCTCGGGCTCCCACACGTCCTGCCGGCCGAAGGCGAATCCAAAAGTCTCGAAGCCCATTGACTCGAGCGCGACGTTGCCTGCCAGGACAAGCAGGTCGGCCCAGGAAAGCTTGCGGCCGTACTTCTGCTTCACCGGCCACAGCAGCCGCCGGGCCTTGTCGAGGTTGGCGTTGTCCGGCCAACTGTTCAGCGGTGCGAACCGCTGGCTGCCGTCGCCCGCACCCCCGCGGCCGTCGTGGACACGATAGGTGCCGGCGGCGTGCCAGCTCATCCGGATCATCAGGCCCCCGTAGTGGCCGAAGTCCGCAGGCCACCAATCCTGCGAGGTGGTCAGGACCTGGACGATGTCCTTCTTGAGTTCTTCCACGTCCAGCTTCCGGAACTCCTCCGCATAGCTGAACCCGGTGCCCAGCGGGTTACCCGCGGGGTGGTTTGCATGCAGCACGGAAAGGTCGAGCTGGTTCGGCCACCAGTCGGCAACGGTGCGCGGCCGGTGCCCTTTGGGCTGCGGCGAGTCAATCGCGGGGTTCTCACTCTCGCTGCCGTGCGAGGTCACGCTGTCATGGGCAACTGGACACCCGCCCTCAGCCTTGCGGTCCAGACCCTGCGCGCTTCCAGGGGTTGGGATCGGTTCGTGGTCCTGACGATCAGTCATATGCTTCCTTCCATCTGGCCGAGGCCGCGGTCGGACCCGGGCAACCGGTTCAACCCTCCCATTTGATCACCAAGGCCAGCACGCCTGTCAAAGATCTGTTGGCTCTGCGGCTCGGGCGGCCATGACCAGAAGTCTTAGGTCCCCTCACCGTACGGTCAAGCGGTAACGATCCGGGCGCGGCATGGCACCGTTAGCCCGTGGCTCCCGCGAGGGTTATCGTGCCCGGCTTCCATGGCCGGTGCTGGTGGGTGAGCCACACCATGTCGGGGTTCAGAGAGCGCACCAGCAGTTGACCTTCGGTTTGGGGATTATCCAGGTCGCCGAACCACACTGCCGTATCCCCGGCGATGATGGTCGGGCGTTCGCCTTCTCCATCCACGACGACGATCTGAGACCCCCTGGTGTGACCTGGTGCCGGAAGGAGCCGCAGCCCCGGAAGCAACTCGAGCCCGCCGTCGACCGGAACGTACTGCATTCCGGGCGGGTCCACCCATTCCGGGATGGTGTAATCGTGCTCGTTCCGGGCGTCTTCGAGTTCCCGACGCTGCACGTAGATGGGCTTACCGGCGAAGAGGTGGTTACCTCCGCAGTGGTCGAAGTGCAGGTGGGTGTTAACGACGATGTTGACACTGCCGATGTCGAAGTCCTGCCCGTTTAGCGGGTACAGGCGGGGATCCATGTCTGCGACCGCCGGATGAAGCTGGGTCAGGCCGGTGTCAACCAGCACGCGTCCGTCCGGGTGGTCAATGACGTGCACGTAGACCGGCATCAGCTGGCCGTCGGCAAGCAGCTCGGCCACACGAACGGCAGTAACACGGATTGCAGCGTTTGAATTCACTTCTTCACCTCGGTCCCACATCATGGCCGTTATGTGCCCCGAAAACAAGAGATAGTAGAGCCGGGTGCTGCGATCCGATGCCATGATGCGTAGTCCAACAAATCGAGTATGACGCCGAGGAGAATGACGGGGATCCGGTCCGGATCATGACCGGATCTGCACGGACAGGTCGAGGATGGAGTGATTGTCCGAGGCGTTGGAGCCCAGCGCAGCGGGCGGAACCAGGCGTTCTCGTCCCACGGGTGGCGCACACCTTCAGCGCCGCGGACGAGGCCGCCACCGCGTGCTGGGACCGGGTTCGACGGCGCCTGTCACGAGCGGGTGTCGAGGTAGTGCAGAATTGCCCGGGCTGTTTCCTCCGGAGCGCTGACGTGGGGGCAGTGCCCGGTGGCCTGCAGCTGCACCAGGGTGCTGTGTTCCAGATTCTTGTGCAAATAGGCACCCACTTCCGGCGGGGCAAGCCGATCGTCGGAGCATTGCAGAATCAGGGACCTGGTGCGCAGCTTTTTCAGTTCCGGGCGGGTGTCGGAAAAAAACGTTACCCCGGCGAAGTGGCGTGCGATGGACGGATTTGTCCGGCAGAAACTGACACGCAGGTCCTCCGCTAATTCCGGCTCCTGCGGGTTGCCCATAACCACGGGCGCCAAGGCCGCGGCCCAGGCGAAATAGTTGCTGTCAAGAGATGCCAACAGGCCCTCGATGCCTTCCCGCGAAAACCCGCCCACGTAGCCGTCGTAGGGGTCATCAGTATGACGGGGTGAAGGAGCAAGCAGGACCAGGTCGGAAAAACGGTTGGGCTCCTGCACTGCGGCGATCACGGCGATCATCGTGCTGACGCTGTGGCCCACCAGGATGACGTCGTCAAGGTCAAGGGCGGCGCAAATCTCCAGCAGGTCCGACGCATACCCATCCAGGGACCCGTACTTCTCCCAATCGTAGGCGTGGATGTCGGAGTGTCCTGCGCCCACATGATCAAAAAGCACCAGCCGGTAATCATCAACGAAATAGGGCAGCAGCTTCCGCCACATATCCTGATCGCAGCCAAAACCGTGGGCAAACATCATCACAGGCC
>JAODMR010000123.1 GCA_025465475.1 Micrococcaceae bacterium | reverse complement strand
ACGGTGCGCGTGTCAGCCCCGGTGACCGGACCCTTCGCCACAATGGTGTCCTGGCAGCTGTCCGCGAGCTCATCCGCCCGCAGGGAATCCTTGGACTTGGCATCGGGGGCTTTCCGCGCCGCACCAGGAGGTTTCTACCCCTCGCCCGTTCCAGCTGGCTCGACCGGTAGGAGCGGGAGTCCGTGATCGGCAAACTTCCGGGTGGGTTCGGAAGCCCTGGCCCGGTCATGCGCGCGCGATCTCTCATTGCAGGATGTCGCCCCTCGGGGACGTCACAGCATCCGTTCTCGCGCTGCTTTTCCCCCCGCCAAACATTTGCCAACGCGGCCCGGCCAGGAAGGGCAGAGGCGGAGGCGGAACTTGGAGCCGGAACGATACTGGCCCTTGGCCTGGTGCTCGTTCTTCTTACGCTGTTGGCCGGGGTCCTGCTCGTCGCCCAAGCCGCTATCGGAGCAAGCCGGGCGGCGGCCGCCGCTGATTTGGCTGCATTGGCGGGAGCAGACGCTGCCAGAGGGCTGACCCAGGGTGATCCCTGCACGGTTGCCGCTGGGGTGGTGCACCAACACGGAGCGGAGATGACCGGCTGCGTGGTCAGCGAGGAGGCGACGATCGTGCAGGTCGACACTCTGCTCCCGCTGCCCGGACCCCTCGAACCGGCCGTGGGGCGCGCCAGGGCAGGCCCGCCCCCCTCAGCTGTTTCGTTCGCTCCCGGCAGACGCCTGCACCATGCCGGACAGTCCCCGGAAACGGCTGGGTCCAACGGCGCCGGGACGTCCAGGTTCCATTGCACCAACGGGGCCGGGCTCGCCCGCGACCTGCCTGCCCGGCGTCCGGGCGCCATCGGACGAAGAGGCGGCGTTAACGACCTGGGCAGAGGCGGCATTGGCAAGCAGGACATCAAGGAGCAGGACGGCTCCGTGCTTATCCAACGGGTTGTTCTTGTTGCCGCATTTCGGGGACTGAACGCAGGACGGGCAACCGGTCTCGCACTCACAGGCAGCGATCGCCTCGCGGGTCGCTTTGAGCCAGGTGCGTGCTGCCTCGAAGCCTCGCTCGGCAAATCCCGCCCCTCCAGGGTGGCCGTCATAAACGAAAATGGTTGGCTGCCCGGTGTCTGCGTGGATGGCAGTGGAAACCCCACCGACGTCCCAGCGGTCACTGGAAGCCACCAGCGGCAACAACCCGATCGCCGCGTGCTCGGCCGCATGCAGCGCTCCGGGAAACTGCTGTTCCAGCAAGCCGCCCTCCAGGAGCGTTGTGTTGTCCAAGCTGAACCAGACGGCCTTAGTGAAGAGATCGCGTGCACCCAGATCGAGGGGTTCCTCACCGAGAACCTCATTTGAGACGAAGGCTTTGCGTTGAAAGGAAACAACTTGGGTCGTTACCTGAACTTCACCGAAATGCACTTGGACGGGGCCCCAGAGTTCGTGCCGCAGCGAGTCCAGCACCTCAATCTGAGTGACATCCCGGGCAGTGGTGTAGTAGTCCGGATTTCCGCGGCGGACAACGGCGCAATGGTCCTTTTCATTCAACTCCTCCACCAGGAAGGTTGCACCCTGATGAACGTAGACGGCCCCACGGTGCGCCTGGTAGTGGGACTGGGGGGAATCCATCGTGCCGAGCAGTGCTCCGGTTTCCGCTTCGACGATGCTGATGGGTCCGCCACCGTCGGCGCGCAGGTTGACCATCGCCGCGGCGCTCTGCGGATGCGTCCAGAACCAACCAGCCGGCCGCCGCCGCAGAAAACCGTCAATCACCAGCTTGTCCAGCAGCGCAGCTGCGGTGGGGCCGAAAAAGTCAGTCTCCTCGGCTGTGATGGGAAGCTCAGCCGCTGCGGCGCACAGATGCGGACCCAGGACGTAGGGGTTGGACGGGTCGAACACCGTCGCTTCAACAGGCACATCAAAGATCGCTTCCGGGTGATGCACCAGATAAGTATCCAAGGGATCGTCACTTGCCACGAAGGCCGCAATGGCGTCCTGGCCAGCACGCCCGGCCCGGCCGATTTGCTGGAACAGCGAGGCCCTGGTCCCAGGCCAGCCGGCAACCAGGACGGCGTCCAGGCCGGAGATGTCGATCCCCAGTTCCAGGGCGGACGTACTGGACACACCGAGCAGCTCGCCGGAGCGCAGCGCCCGTTCAAGGGACCGGCGCTCCTCAGGAAGATACCCGGAACGGTAGGCCGCGATGCGTTGGGGCAGGCTCCTATCCACGTCTTCGAGCAGTCTCCTGGCAATGCTCGCTATGCTTTCCGCTCCGCGCCGCGACTTGATGAAGGCGATGGTGCGCACGCGCGCGGAAACGAGGTTCGCCAATAGATCGGAGGTCTCCGCGACGGCGGTGCGCCTTTCCTGGGCGCCGTTCTCACCTCGTACCTCCGTCAGGGCGGGTTCCCAGAAGGCAACCGTTGTGGCACCGTGCGGTGAACAATCTTCCGTGATGGGCAGGACGGGGGCCCCTATGAGCCGACCGAAGCTGTGCCCGGGATCAGAGGAGGTGGCCGAGGCGGCAATAAACACCGGCTCGGATCCGTAGTACCTGCAGATCCGGCGCAACCGGCGCAGGAGATTCGCCACATTGGAACCGAAAACCCCACGATAGCTGTGGGCCTCATCCACGATGACGAACTTGAGCCTGCGGAAGAATCGCGCCCACCAGGTGTGATTGGGCAACACACCAAAATGCAGCATGTCAGGGTTGGCGAGCACAAAGTTTGCGTGGTCACGCACCCATCGGCGCTCGCTGGTCTCCGTGTCGCCGTCGAACGTTGCGGCCCTCACGGTGGGCAGTGACAGCGCGTTGATAGCGGCCAGCTGATCGGCCGCGAGCGCCTTGGTGGGGGAAAGGTACAGAGCAACGGACCCGTCCGGATCGATTTTTCCGGGCTGGTCGAGGATTTTCAGCTCCGACCGGTGGATGGCGTCCAGTGCCGGCAACTGGTAGGCCAGCGACTTGCCGGACGCCGTACCGGTCGCCACTACGACGTGCTGGCCGTCGTGCGCGGCCTGGGCCCCCTGCACCTGATGCTTCCAGGGCGTATCGACCCCCAACCGGCGGTACGCGTTTACAACATCCGTGTGCACCCACTCCGGCCACGGAACCTCCACCGCTGCCCTGGCCGGCAGGTGGCGCACATGCTGAAGCTGCTCGGGGTCCGGTCCACGGCCCAGCAGGGATATCAGCGAATCATGCAATGCCACCCCCACATTCTTCCACCCGCACCGGCGGCGGGTTTGCCCTTACCCCGTAGGCTTAAATGCGTGGCTTTGAACCGAATCGTGCTTTTTTACGGCTTTACTCCGCTCGCCGATCCGGAAGCGGTCCGCCTCTGGCAACGCGCGCTGTGCGAAAAACTTCAGCTCCGTGGGCGCATCCTGATCTCCAGGGACGGCATCAACGCCACCGTCGGCGGCAGCCTGGACGCGGTGAAGCAGTACGTGAAGACCACGCGCGAGCACCCGGGGTTCCGGGATATCGACGTGAAATGGTCGGACGGGTCCGCCGAGGACTTCCCGAGACTGAGCGTCAAGGTCCGCGATGAAATCGTGAGCTTCGGGGCGCCGGGGGAACTTCGAGTGGATGGAACCGGCGTCGTCGGTGGCGGTACCCATCTCACCCCGGAGCAGTTGCATGAGCTTGTGGCCGAGCAAGGTGACGAGGTCGTGTTCTTCGACGGCCGGAACGCATTCGAGGCCCAAATCGGCAGGTTCAAGAATGCCGTGGTCCCCGACGTGTCCACCACCCACGACTTCATCGGCGAGCTCGAATCCGGCAAGTATGACGAGCTGAAGGACAAACCAGTGGTGACGTACTGCACCGGGGGTATTCGGTGTGAAGTCCTCAGCAGCCTGATGGTCAATCGCGGGTTCCAGCAGGTCTACCAGCTCGACGGCGGAATCGTCCGCTACGGCGAGAAATTCAAGGATGAGGGCCTCTGGGAGGGGTCGCTCTACGTCTTCGACAGGCGAATGCACCTCGAGTTCAGTGACAAGGCCAAGACGCTGGGCACGTGCATCCGCTGCAGCGCCCCAACCAGCAAGTTCGAGAATTGCTCAAATCCCAGCTGCCGCACCCTGAACCTGTACTGCTCCGAGTGCGCCGCCGACCCTTCCACCCTGCACTGCCCGGGAGGGTGTGACGCGGCGGCCTGACGCTGGACGCCGCACCCGGAGCGGGTTGCACCTGGTGGTTCTTGCACCCGGTGGTCCTTCCACCTGGAGCGCTTCCACCCGGGGCGCCTAACGCTCTCCCGCCGCAGGACGATCGGTTCTCCGGTGTTGCCTAAACTGGGGAAGGTGACCGACTTTTCCGGTATTCCCGACACCCCTCACAGTTCCGATATCGGCCTGCTCGAAGCGCTTGCGGCCGACCTGACGGCACTGGATTACTCAGTGGCCGGCGTCGCGGCGCACCTGGGGGAGCCGGCCTACGATGCCCTTGGCCGCGATCAGCTTGTTCCAGCCCTGCTGGCAACCCGAGGAGACGACACCCCGCTGTGCGTCCTCATCCGCCTTTGGCTCCTGGCGGAGCCGGTTCCCGCCGAACAGCTTGCAGCAGCCCTGCCGTTGACGGGAATCGGCGGGCTCCTTTCACTCGGACTGGTGGAGGGGGTCTTGGCGCCGGGGACGGTTGATTCCGCGGAGGCGACCGGGGTGTCAGAGTCCACGGGTACGAACTTGGCGCCCGCGGACGCGACAGAGAGCAAGGGCCCTAACGGCCACGCCATGCTGCAGGCGAGCGTTGACCTCCGGCCCTACAGCTGGTCGGATGAATCGGGCACGCCCAACCTGTGGGTGGCAAGCGACCTGGCAGCGCATCAGCGCCGGGGAGTGCTGCGCAAAGACCACGTGCTGGGAATTGGGCAGGCATCGTTGACATTGGCCCAAAGCGTTATCCGGCGCCGCGTGGCCCGCGCCCTGGACCTCGGTACTGGTTGCGGCATTCAGGCGTTCCACCTGCTGCGGCACGCCGATCATGTTACTGCCACCGATATTTCCGTTCGGGCCCTGGCGTTCACACGGTTCAACCTGCTGCTGAACGCTGACGTCCTGGACGTGAACCGCTCCCAGCTGGCTGACCGGGTGACTCTGGTGGAGGGAAACCTGCTGGAACCGGTGGCGGATGCCCGTTTCGACCTTGTTGTCTCCAACCCGCCCTTCGTCATCACGCCACGTCGGCCCGGCGAGTCGGCCGCTGACCAGTTCACCTACCGGGATGGCGGGATGGCGGGAGACGACCTCGTAGCGACGCTGGTGCGGACCCTGCCCGACATTCTGGCACCCGGCGGAACCGTACAGATGCTCGGGAACTGGGAGCTGAGGGACGCCGATGACGGCGGGACGGACCCCGACGGCGGTGCCGCGGAGGTTGGCGGGACGGATTCCGACGGCGGCGCCGACCCCCACCCGGACTGGACCGTCCGGCCCCGGAACTGGGTGCCGAACGGGGTGGATGCCTGGTTCATTCAACGGGAACTCGCCGATCCGTACCTATATACCGAAACCTGGCTCCAGGACGCGTCCGAATCCCGGGACCGGAATGGGTACGTCGAGCAATACGGGGCCTACCTCGATGACTTCGCCGCCCGTGCCGTGAGTGCCATCGGGTTCGGCATGATCTGGTTGCGCCGGCCGGCAGATGGCCGCACCCGCTCCCTCTTCCGGTTCGAAGACGTAACCCATCCGATTGAACAGCCCATCGGTCCTCATCTGGCGGCCGCCGTCGAACGGGTGGACTGGTTAACCGTTGCGCAGGCTGCAGATGATGTCGGCGCCGCGCATCTGATCGTCGCCGAGGACGTCACCGAGGAGCGGCACGCGCGCCCGGGCGCCGAGCACCCTGGAGTCATCCTGCTCCGCCAAGGCGCGGGACTCCGCCGGACCAACCTGTTGAGCACCGAGCTGGCAGGTTTTGTGTCGGCATGCGACGGGGAACTGTCGGCGGCGCAAATCGCCGGCGCGCTCGCGGCCCTGCTCGGCCATGATGACAGCCCGCAGGAAGCGCGGTCGTTCACAAGCCAACTGCTGGACGAGGTGGCCAACCTGGTGACGGACGGGTTCCTCCTCCCGGATCGCGGTGAGCAGTAGTTGCACCACAAAAGTGCCGCTGCACCCCGGCGATATGCTGGGGAAATGATGCCGCCGGAACCGCCAACCCCGGAACCGCCAACCCCGGAAGCACAGCGCCCGCTGGTCACCATCACCGATCCACGGGCCATCCGCGCGCTGGCGCACAGGGTGCGGTTGGAGGTCATTGATGAACTGTTCGGATCGGAGCAGACGTACACGGCCACCGAGCTGGCCAATTCTTTCGGCCTGACGCCCAGCGCCATGAGCTACCACCTGCGGGCCCTGGAAAAGTGGGGCTACCTGGTCCGCGCAGCCTCCGTCGGCGACGCCAGGGAACGCCACTGGCGCGCTGCGGGGAACCGCCTCCAGGTGGGGGACAACGCCAGCTCCTCCGCCCTGGTATCCACTGCCCTGCTGGACCTCACCCTCACCAGCACCCGTGCGCGAGTCGTCGCCGCCATCCTGCTGGCCGGAAACATGGCAGCGAATGACCGGCCGCCCCTGGAGATCGCCACCGCCAAGGTGGCGCTGACCCATGCCGAGGCCCGGGATTTCCTGGTCGAATATGCGGCGCTCGTGGAAAAATACCGGCTGATGAGGCACCAGCCGGAACCAGCCGAACCGCGGCGCCCCATGCACCTGCTGAACATCCTTGCGCCCGACGCTGACAGCTCCTCCTGAAGGCGGAAGGGGGCGGGTGTTTTCCCCGGCGTTGCGCTTTCAGCCCGGATATATGGTGAACTAGCTGCGTGGACTGAGCCTGTCCACCGATATGTTCTACGTAGGAGTACCGTGCCCAGCAAGGCCGCATCCAAGCCTAAGACAGGCAAGAAGCTTGTCATCGTCGAGTCTCCTGCCAAGAGCAAAACCATCGGTAAGTACCTCGGCGAAGGTTTCATTGTGGAGGCCTCCATCGGCCATATCCGCGACCTCCCCCAGCCCTCGGACCTCCCCGCTGACCTGAAGAAGTCGCCCATCGGCAAGTTCGCCGTGGACCTGGAAAACGGCTTCAAGCCCTACTACGTGGTGTCGCCGGACAAGAAGAAGAAGGTTGCCGAGCTCAAGGCACAGCTGAAGGACGCCGACGAACTCTATCTCGCCACTGACGGTGACAGGGAAGGCGAGGCCATCGCCTGGCACCTGCTTGAGGTGCTCAAGCCCAAGGTCCCCGTCCACCGCATGACTTTCACCGAAATTACCCGTGAGTCTTTGCAGCGTGCGTTGGAAAACCTGCGCGAGCTGGACACGGACTTGGTGGACGCGCAGGAAACCCGGCGCGTGTTGGACCGGCTTTACGGCTACGAAATTTCCCCTGTGCTCTGGCGCAAGGTGTCCCGCGGGTTGTCCGCCGGGCGTGTGCAGTCGGTCGTGACCCGGCTTGTGGTTGAGCGGGAACGTGAACGGATGGCCTTCCGGGCCGCTTCCTACTGGGACCTGGTGGGACTGTTCACCCCGGTGGCCGACACCGACGGAGGTCGCACGGAGTTCAAGGCCAAGCTGGCGGCCCTGGACGGCAAGCGCGTGGCGTCCGGCCGGGACTTCAACGACGCCGGTGAGCTGACGGGCCGCAACGTGGCGCACCTCAACGAGGACAACGCGCGGACGTTGGCTGCGGCGCTGCAGCAGGTCGACTTCTCCGTCCGCTCCATGGAGCACAAGCCTTACTCGCGCCGGCCCGCGGCGCCGTTCACGACGTCGACCCTGCAGCAGGAAGCCGGCCGCAAGCTGCGCTTCAGCTCCAAGAGCACGATGCAGGTGGCGCAGCGCCTGTACGAAAACGGTTACATCACCTACATGCGAACCGACTCCTCCTCACTGAGCGATGAGGCGGTAAACGCTGCACGGCGCCAAGCTTCCGAGTTGTACGGCCCGGATTACATTCCCCAGGCCCGACGGGTCTATGCAAACAAGAGCGCCAACGCGCAGGAAGCGCACGAGGCGATCCGTCCCGCCGGTGACTCCTTCCGCACTCCGGCCCAGGTGGCCAGCCAGCTCAAGGGCGACGAATTCAAACTCTACGAGCTGATCTGGAAGCGCACCGTCGCTTCCCAGATGGCTGACGCCAAGGGCTCGACGGCGACCATCCGCCTTGGCGCCGTCACGGCCGAGGGTAGGGACGCCGAGTTCTCCGCCTCCGGTACCGTGATCACCTTCCGTGGGTTCCTTGCTGCCTATGAGGAAGGCACTGATGAAGCCCGCGACGCCGAGGACTCCGATCAGGACCGACGGCTGCCGAACGTTAAGGAGAAGGACGAGCTCCGTGCCGCGGACGTCGCCGCGCTGGGCCACGAAACTTCTCCGCCGCCGCGCTACACCGAAGCTTCGCTGACCGCGGAGATGGAAGCCAGGGGCATTGGCCGCCCGTCCACCTATGCCTCGACGATTTCCACCATCATGGACCGGGGCTACGTGCGCAAGCAGGGCTCCGCGTTGGTGCCCAGCTGGATCGCGTTCTCCGTCATCCGCCTGCTGGAGCAGCATTTCTCCGACTACGTCGACTACGCCTTCACCGCCGGCATGGAACTGGGCCTTGACCGCATCGCCAACGGCCAGGAGGAGGGGTCCGACTGGCTGAAGCACTTCTACTTCGGTGGCGACCACGGTGCAGGCCTGCTGAGCATCGTCAATAACCTGGGCGAAATCGACGCCCGGGACATCAACTCTGTTCCCATCACCGACCAACTCACCCTGCGCGTCGGTAAGTTCGGGCCCTACCTGGAAAGCTCCGTACCCACACTGGATGAGAAGACCGGTGAAATCATTGAGGCAGCCCGTGCAAACGTCCCCGAGGACCTTGCCCCTGATGAGCTGACGGCGGCCAAGGCCCAGGAACTGATGGAAACAGCGGCTCCGGAAGAACGGCAACTCGGCGTGGACCCGGCCTCGGGGCGCACCATCGTGGCGAAGAACGGCCGCTACGGCGCTTACGTCACCGAGGTTATTCCGGAACCGACGGAGGAAGACCTGGCCAACCAGCCGGTCGAATACTACAAGAACGGCAAACCCAAACCGCCGAAGAAACCCGTTAAGGCCAAGCCCCGCACCGGCTCGCTGTTCAAGTCCATGACCGTTGACACGGTCACCCTGGATGAGGCGCTGGCCCTGATGAGCCTGCCACGGGTCCTCGGCACCGACGCGGATGGAAATGAAATCACGGTGCAGAACGGCCGGTTTGGGCCGTACCTGAAAAAGGGCACGGACTCGCGCTCCATCGGCTACGAGGAGGAGATCTTCACGATCACCCTCGAGGAGGCACTGGCCATTTACGCCCAGCCCAAGCAGCGCGGTGCGCGCGCCGCAGTGCCACCCCTGGCTGAGTTCGGCGAGGATCCGGTGTCCGGTAAGGCGATCGTGGTGAAGGAGGGCCGCTTTGGGCCCTACATCACCGACGGCGTCACCAACATCACCGTTCCCCGGGACACCTCGCTGGAGGAACTTACACGGGAGCGGGCTGTTGAACTGCTGGCGGACAAGCGGGAGCGCGGGCCGGTCAAGCGCACCACCAAGGCACCTGCACGGCGCAAAACGGCCGCGGCGAAGTAGGCCCGTCACACGGCGGGCCATAATGGGCTCATGCGTCTAGGCGTTCTCGATATTGGATCAAACACCGTCCACCTGTTGCTCGTCGATGCCCATCCCGGTGCGCGGCCGGTGCCCTTCGCGTCCCACAAGCGCCCACTGAGCCTGGTCCGCTACCTGGACGAGGCGGGCAACATCACCGATGAGGGCCAGCACGAGCTGATTGAGTTTGTGTTGGAAGCCTGGGAGTTCGCCGCCCGGCACAAGGCCGAGGACCTGCTGGCTTTTTGCACGTCCGCCATCCGGGAGGCCACCAATGGTCCGGCCGTGCTGGCCAGGGTGCAGGACGAGACGACGGTAAGCCTGCGTGAACTCACTGGACCGGAAGAAGCGGCCATGACCTTCTTCGCAGTCCGCCGCTGGTTTGGATGGGGCGCAGGAACACTGCTCGACCTCGACATCGGGGGCGGCTCCTTCGAAATGGCCATCGGACAGGACGAACTTCCCGAGCAGGCCAGCAGCGTCCCCTTAGGCGCCGGTCGCCTCACCCGGGACTGGCTCCCCAAGGATCCGCCAAGCGCCAAGAGCGTGAAGAAGTTGCGCGCCTATATCCGCGAAACGCTGGAGGAGCCGGTGAAGCGGCTTACGGAATCCGGGTCGCCCAACCTGGTCACCGGGACCTCAAAGACCTTCCGCTCGCTGGCCCGCATCACCGGTGCGGCGCCCAGCGGCATGGGCCCGTACGTCAAACGGGAACTGCACCTCTCGGACCTGGGCCTGTGGAGCCAGCGGCTGACTGCCATGTCCGCTGCTGATCGGCTTCACCTGCCGGGAGTGTCGGCGGCCCGCACCCAGCAGGTGCTGGCCGGGGCGTTGGTGGCCGAGGCTGCACTGGAAATGTTCCGGGTCCCGGTGCTGCAGATCTGTCCCTGGGCCCTGCGGGAAGGACTCATTTTGCGCCGGTTGGACCAATTGGTATTTGAAGGGCCGCTCCAGCGGTCAGCCGACGACGGCGTAAGCCTCGGCGCCTAGACGATCTCATAGCGTCTAGGAGGCACGGCGCCTGGAAAGCACGGCGCCAACGGGGCAGGACGCCGGCGTGCTCTGCTGGTGACTTAACGCAGAAGCGCCGGAAGACCGTGCCAGCGGTTGGGGGGAACACTGGTCGATCTTCCGGCGCTGCGACCGGTAACGCGGGCGGTACCGATCCTCATCACTCGCACCTTTATGAGGTACTTAGAACTCTAGGACCCCAATCTGGACAAGTGCTGCGATGCGGCTGGGAATCCCCTGACAAGGCCCGCGGCTCCCTGCGGGCGCCGGCACAAGCAGCTCCCCTAAGGGCTCCAGCCCAGGAAGCCTTGCTGGCCTGAAACCTCCGCGCGTGATCCGGAACGGCGTGAAAGGATGGGGAAATGATCAAGAGAATTGCCTTTCTGGGTTGCGGGTCCATGGGTGAAGCCATCCTGTCGGGCATGCTCGCCTCCGGCTTCAAGCCATCAGCCGTGATCGCGACGGTGCGCCGGGCTGAGCGCGCCCAGGAACTGGCTTCCCGGTACGGCATCGTGGCCATCGCCAGCGACGAGGACGCCGAAGCGAACCAGCAGGCAGTTAAGGGAGCCGACGTGGTGATCCTCGCCGTCAAACCCCTCGGCATCGCCGACCTTTGCCGGGAAGTGCACTCCGTCCTCCCACCGCGCGCCGTCGTGCTCAGCGTCGCGGCGGCCGTGTCCATCGAGCAGATGGAAGCAGCCTTGCCCGCCGAGCAGCCGGTCATCCGCGCCATGCCGAACACTCCCCTGAAGGTGCGCCGCGGCGTCGTCGCGCTGTCGGCCGGTTCCCGGGCGTCCGACAGCCATGTTGCCCTGGCCCACGAAGTGTTCGCCGGGTCCGGGCTAGTGCTGGATGTGCCGGAGGATCAACAGAACGCGGTGTCGGCGATCAGCGGGTCCGGACCCGCGTACGCTTTCTACCTGGCCGAAGCGATGGCGGCGGCGGGCCGGGAATTCGGCCTCGACGATGACACAGCCATCCTGCTGGCGCGCGAGACGGTTGCAGGAGCAGGACTGATGCTGGCCCAACCAGGCGCCGATCCGGCCGTGCTGAGACGAGCGGTCACCAGCCCCAACGGCACCACCGAACGGGCCTTGGCCACCTTCGAGGAGCAGGGATTACCTGGCATCATCACGGCCGGAGCGCAGGCTGCCGCCGCCCGTGCTGCGGCGATCACCAGCGAACTCTCCGGTAGCTGAAAGCCCCTTCGGATAGTCGAAGCAGCCGTTACCGGGGACTTCCGGCTTCCTTGAGGCCCGTGACACGCATGGTGATGTTCAGCCGGCCCGAGGCGAGTCCGCTTTCTGCAGGTCCAGTGCCGGCGTAGATCTTCGGCACCCCGTGATACGCGAACCGGGACGGGCCGCCGAAGACGAACAGGTCGCCGGAGTCCAGCCGAAGGTCGGTGTACGGCTTGGTGCGGGTGTCGGGATTGCCGAAGCGGAACAGGCAGCTGTCACCAATGCTCAGTGAGACCACCGGGTCCGAAGCCCGTTCGTCCTTGTCCTGATGCATGCCCATCCGCGCTGCGGCGTCGTAAAAGTTGATGAGCGCCGTGTCCGGTTGGTATTTGGCGGAAGCTCCAGGATCTCCGTAGGCGGCAGCGACAGCTTCCCTTCCCAGTTGGGCCATCCACTCGGGAAACTCGGCAACCACTGCGCCGCCCGCGTCCTCGGCGGTGCGGGTGTAACGGTACGGTTGCCAGTGCCAGCCAAGGCAGACTGTTTGCACCGACATCGGGTGGCCGCCAGGCATAACCGCTGAGCGCATCGGCACCGGGCCGCGGGCCCAGTCCCGGCAGGCGTCCACCAACATCCGCTGTTGGGTGGGATCCAGCCAGCCCGGGACGTGGATGGCCCCCGGGGCAACCTCGCGCCGGTCCGCGGCGAAGAGGGCCCCGCTCATGCTGCAGACTCCAGCCGTAACAGTTTCTCCTTGGCCGCGGGCCCACCCAGATAGCCGCCCGGGCTGCCGTCGGAGCGCACCACCCGGTGGCAGGGCACGACGACGGGCAACGGGTTGCGTCCACACGCGGTGCCGACCGCCCGCACGGCGCCGGGATTTCCGGCGAGCCGAGCCACCATGGCGTAACTCGCCGTCGTGCCGTAGGCGATCTCCGGCAGGTGCTGCAGCACCTCCAACCGGAAGCCGGCCGCCAACCGAAAATCCAGCGGCAGGTCAAAAGCCGTCCGTCGACCGGCGAAGTACTCGTCCAGTTCACGTGCGGCCGCGTCGAGCCGGCCGGGCACCTGCAGGATGCGGGGGCTGATGCGGGTAGCCAGCACGTTCAGGACCGCGTCGTGGTCCTCAAGCGCGAATGCGACCCGGACCAGGCCCTTTTCCGTGGCGGCCAATAACAGGCTGCCGAGGGGCGTGTCGACGGTACGGTACGCAACGTCCAGCAGGTTCTCCTGCCGAGCTGACCTCGCCAGCCGGGCACGCAGCCCGGCGAGTACGTCGGCGTCGTCGGTGCCGCGGGTGTTATCGGCAATGAGGGTCCCATTCATGGCTGTTCTCCTGCAGTGTTCTTCGTCCGCCGGTCAACAGGTGACACGGCAAATGGATAGGTGCCGCGCAGGGAGCGGATGCCATCGGCTGCCGCGCGGCGCGCGGCGGCTTCTGAGTTCCCCAGCACCTCCGCCACCTGTGCGTAGGGCAAGCCCGCCAGATGGTGATAAACCACTGCCCGGCGCTGCTTGTCCGGAAGGTTTTGCAGGGCCGCCCACAGATCCTCGTCCCGCTCCAGCAGCGTATGCGGCTCTGACAGGGAGGGGCGTTCGGGAAGCTCTGCCAGGGGTATCGGAAGCCGTGCCGAACGCCGGTGCACATCAATGCACTTGTTACGCGCGATGGTCACCAGCCACGCCTCCACGTTGGCGTCCGGCGCCAGATCAGGATAGGTCCGCAGGGCGGCCAGGAACGTTTCCGACCAGGCATCCTCCGCGTCCTGCTGCCCTACCAGGACGCGGCAGACCCGCAGGACCACAGATCCGTGCAGCTCCACCACCCGTTCAAACGGCAGCAGGGCTGGTGCTTTGGCCGTACCTCCCACCGCTGCCGGTGTCGCTTCTGCCGCCGTCGGTGCCCCCTTTCCGGTGCGAGCCGCACCCGGCCGCGACGCCGGGACTAAAACAGCGTGTCGTTGGGCGGCCATGCCGGATTTTCCAGTCGAAGCAGGAATTCCTTGCGGTCCAGCCCGCCGGCGTACCCCACCAGCCGGCCATCCGCGCCGATCACCCGATGGCAGGGGACCACGATGCACAGCGGATTCCTGCCGTTGGCTGCGCCTACCGCCTGGGCGAATCCGCGGCCGCCGAACTCCTCGGCGAGCTCTCCGTAGGACCTGGTCTGGCCGTAGGGAATGAGCTGCAGCTGCTGCCACACCCGTTGGGCGAATGCGTTGCCCGCGGGCGCCAGCGGCAGGTCGAACGTCCTGCGGTCCCCGGCGAAGTACTCCTCCAGCTGACGGGCTGCCTCGTCGAATCCCTGCGTGGTGTAGGAGCCGAGTTCGGCGAGGTCGGGCCGGCGCTTGTGTCTGGTCAGATAGAGGCCGGACAGTGCTCCGTCCCGGGCCGCGAGGGTGAGCGGGCCGAGCGGTGAATCCACAACTGAGTATGTGCGCAATGTCTTTTCCTTGATGCCCGCGGCCGGGCGGTTCCCGAACGTTTCCGCACCCTGTAGACGTGGACCGGGACCCTTTCGTGAGGTCGGGGAGAAAACACGTCAGGGCCGTGCGGCGAAGCGCTCCAGCAGGTCGACGTGGCCGGAGACAATGAGCATGTCCCGGCTGGAGACCACCGTCTCCGGCTGGGCGTAGGTGAAGTCCTCGCCGGGCGACTTTACGCCCACCACGGTGATGCCGTATTTGCTGCGGACCTTGGATTCGGCCAGGGTGAAACCCTGCGTTTCCTTGGGCGGGTACATCTTCACGATGGCGAAATCGTCGTCGAACTCAATGAAGTCCAGCATCCGGCCGGACACCAGGTGCGCCGCGCGGACACCGGCGTCGGCTTCCGGATAGATCACGTGGTTGGCGCCGATCCGGGTCAGGATCTTGCCGTGGGACTGCGTGATGGCCTTGACCCACAGGTGCTCAATGCCCAGGTCTACCAGGTTGACCGTGATCAGCACGCTGGACTCGATGGAGGTGCCGACGCCGACGACGGCGGAGCTGAAGTCCTGGGCCCCCAGCTGCCGCAGCGCGTCGATGTTGGTCGCGTCAGCCTCAACGACGTGGGTGAGGGTGCCGGCCCATTTCTGCACCAGAGAGGGGTCCCGCTCGATCGCGAGGACTTCACGGCCCTGCTTGACCAGCTGTTCGGCCGTGGCGGAACCGAACCGCCCCAGTCCGATCACCAGCACCGGGGCGTTATGGGACGGGCGGTTGCTGCTGGGTTTGTCAGCCAATGATGGGCCTCTCTTCCGGATAGTGGAACAGCTGGCGGCGCTGGCGCAGGGCCAGCGCAGCAGCAAGCGTAATACTGCCGACCCTGCCGGCGAACATGAGGACCGAAAGGACGTAAACCCCGGCCGGTGGCAGTTCGGCGCTCAGCCCCGTACTGAGGCCCACCGTGGCAAAGGCGGAAATCACCTCGAACAGCACCCGGTCAAGGGACTGGTTACTGATCGCGAGCAGGGTCCCGGTGGCCAGGAGGACGAATGTGGCACCCATCATGATGACCGAGATGGCCACCCGCATGGTCCCCTGCGGAATGGTCCGCCCATAAACCTTGACGTCGTTGTCACCGCGGGCCTCGGCCACGATGGCCAGGAACATCACCGCCAGGGTGGTCACCTTGATGCCGCCGGCCGTGGACGCCGAGCCGCCGCCGGCGAACATCAGCGCGTCGGTGAGCAGCATGGTGGGGGCGTGCATCAGGTTCATGTCGACCAGGTTGAAGCCGAGGGAGCGGGTCATCACCGAGGCGAAAACGGCGTGAATCACCTTGTCGCCGACGCTCATGCCGCCGATGGTCGCCGGGTTGGTCCACTCCAGGGCGCCCCACAGCACCGCTCCGGCCACCAGCAGGATCAGGGACACCTGGACCGTGAGCTTGGTGTGCAGGTTCCACTGCCGGACGCGAAAGCCGACGCTGAGGAAAACCATCATCACGGGAAATCCCAGGCTGCCGATGAAGCCCCCGACCATCAGGGGAACCAACACCCACAGGTCGTTCTCGTAAGGCACCACGCCGTTTGAATGCGGGGTGAAACCCGCGTTGTTGAAGCTGGAGATGGAATAGAACAGGGCGTGCCAAATGGCCGTGGGGAACGATTCGCCGAGGATCATGAAACGCGGCGCCAGCACCAGGGCCAGCACGAGCTCGATACAAACCGACGTGGTGATCACGATGCGCAGCAGCGTTCCTACTTCACCCAGCCGGCCGGCGTTCATGGCCTCCTGCGCAATAAGCTTGCCGCGCACTCCCAACCGTTTGCTCACCATGAGCGCCATCAGCGACGCAAGGGTCAGGATCCCCAAACCGCCCACGAAAATGCCAACCAGGATGATCAGCTGACCGAAGAAGGTCCAATGCAGGGCGGTGGAGACGGTGGTTAGGCCGGTGACGCACACCGCTGACACGGCAGTGAACAGCGCGTCGTGGAACTCCGTGACCTGGCCGTCCTGGGCCGCGACCGGCAGCGACAACAACCCGGTGAACAGCAGCACGACCAGGGCGAACACGATCAGGGCCAGCCGTGCAGGAGAACCGTTGGCGAACCTGTCCACGAAGTTCCGGACGGACCGCACCACAGTGAGCGGCCGTTTTTCATCCGCCGGGTGCCACTGATACGAGGTGTTCGCCATGCGCTGTCGACCCTCCTTGACGCGGAACCATTGCCCAGAGAAAGATACCCGATCCGCCGGGAACCAGCGGGATTGGGTAGCCTGTGAGGGATGTCGACGATTGCCAGCTCCGGGCCAACGGCCGTCCCGACCAGCATAGTCTGGGATGCTGCGCTGACTGCATACGACTTCGGCCCCACGCACCCAATGAATCCACGACGGCTGGACCTCACCGCCCGGCTGTCCGAGGCGCTGGGTATTTTTTCCCTGCCCCAGGTCCGTATGCTGGCCGCTCCGGTCGCTACGGATGAGGAACTGCTGCGGGTGCATGGCAGCGGCTACATCGCCGCCGTCCGGGCAGTCAGCGAGGACCCGGGCCGGTCCGACCCCGGGCATGGACTGGGCACGGAGGACGACCCGGCCTTCGCGGGCATGCATGAGGCAAGCGCGCGGCTGGCCGGGGGTTCATTGCTTGCCGCCGACGCCGTGCTTTCCGGCCGTACGCCCCGGGCCGTGAACTTCAGTGGCGGGATGCACCATGCGAGCCGGGACCGGGCCAGCGGTTTCTGCATCTACAACGACGCAGCGCTGGCAGTGCAGCGACTGCTCGACGGCGGCACCAGCCGGGTTGCGTACATCGACATCGACGCCCACCACGGCGATGGCACCGAAAGCATCTTTTGGGACGACCCGCGGGTGCTGACCGTTTCGCTGCACGAGAGCGGCCTTACCCTATTCCCCGGAACGGGATTCTCCAACGAAATCGGCGGACCCAACGCCCAGGGACTGTCAGTCAATGTCGCTCTTCCGGCCAGGACCGGCGACGCTGACTGGCTGCGCGCCTTCCACGCCGTCGTTCCACCGCTGCTCGAAGCCTTTGCCCCTGAGGTGATTGTCAGCCAGCACGGCTGCGATTCGCACCGGGATGACAGCTTGACGCACCTGCGCACCAGTGTGGACGCCCAACGTGAGGCCGCGTTGAGCATCTCCCGCCTGGCGGGGCGGCTGTGCGACAACCGATGGATCGCCACCGGGGGTGGCGGCTACAGCATCGTCCAGGTGGTGCCACGCGTCTGGTCCCACCTGCTGGCCATCGCCGCCGGCCAGCCGCTGCCACTGCGGACGGAGGTCCCCGGTGCCTGGCGGGACCATGTGCGGGAGGTCTACGGGATGGACGCACCGCGGCTGATGGGGGAGGACGCCGAAATTTGGTGGCGATCCTGGGAGGTGGGCTACGACCCGGCCAACCAATTGGACCGGACCGTGATGGCCACCCGGAAGGCCGTGTTTCCCCTCCACGGACTGGACCCCTGGTTCGACTGACGCCGAACGACCCGGAAATGGGTAGCCAAGGGGGCGCCAGGCCCATGGCAGGGCGCGGCGCGGCGCGACCTTTCTCACAACGCGACATGCCACCAAAAGAGATGCCCCTACGTTCATATATCGCTAGGGTAGGGGCATGGTGATCGACGACGTGTTTGCCGTCATCGCCGAGGAGACTCGGCGTGACATCCTGTCTTCCCTGGCTGCCGGAGACAAGGCAGTGGGCCAATTGGTGGAGGAACTTGGCGCCAGCCAGCCAACCGTCTCCAAACATCTGCGGGTGCTGCGCGAAGCATCACTGGTCACCATGCGCGCCCAGGGGCAAAAACGGTTTTACAGCCTCAACAGCGGACCCCTGAGCCAGGTGACGGCGTGGTTGTCCGAACTGGCCGACGGCGGTGCCCAGTCGGCCGCGCGATTCCCCCGGCTGTTTTCCGTCGACGGACCAGGAGACGGCGCCGCGCCCGAGCAGCCTTCCCGCACCACGCTGGAGGGAATTCCGGCCGCACCAAGCCCCGATGGTACGCACCCCGGCAGGAACAGCGGCGACGCGAATCCCGAGGGTGATATGGCTGATGGAGCCGCGCCGGAACCCCGTGTCCCGGCAGCGGCTTCCATCGCGTCCGTTCCTGACGATTCACGGCCGCAACAGCTAGGCCGCTCCGTGGGCAGGGCGGCAAACAGGGCCGCAGACCTGCTGGCAAACCTCCCCAAGTTCGGCCGCCGTCGGGACCAGCCGTAGGCAAACCGCCCAGCGGGCCCGCGGCGGACGGCGCACCGGTTTTCCGTCGCGCCGTTGCCCAGCACAACCGGTCTTGTGCTCAGCGGCCGAGCAGCCGTACGTGCTCGGGGTTCAGGTCCGCCACCCGGCTGACACCCAGCAGGGCCATGGTGCGTGTCATGTCCTGGGCAAGGATGGCAATGGCGCGGTCCACGCCTGCCCGGCCCCCAGCCATCAGCCCGTACAGGTACGCCCGCCCGATCAGGGTGAAGTCGGCACCCAGGGCCAGGGCGGCGACAATGTCAGCCCCGCTCATGATGCCCGTGTCCAGGATGATGTCAGCCTTGCCTTTCAGCGCGGCGGATACCTCGGGCAGCAGGTGGAACGGAATCGGAGCACGGTCCAGCTGCCGTCCGCCGTGGTTGGACAGCACCACGCCGTCGGCGCCGTGGTCCACCACCCGGCGGGCGTCGTCGGCGGTCTGGATGCCCTTGACCACCAGGTTTCCCTTCCACGTCTCGCGCAGCCAGTCGAGGTCCTCGAAGGTCAGGGTCGGATCAAACATGGAGTTGATCAGTTCGGCCACCGTACCGGTGTAGCGGGAAAGTGAGGCGAAGGTCAGTGGCTCATGGGTGAGGAAGTTGAACCACCAGGCCGGCCGGTAGGAGGCATCCAGCACGGTCTTGAGGGTCAGCGCCGGGGGAATGGTCATGCCGTTACGCACGTCCCGCAGGCGGGCGCCGGCAACGGCCGTGTCCACCGTGACCATGAGGGTGTCGTTGCCCGCCTTTGCGGCCCGCTCGATCAGGGCCAGGGAGCGCTCCCGGTCAGTCCAGAGGTACAGCTGGAACCAGTTACGTCCGTTCGGTGCGGCGACCGCGACATCCTCGATCGAGGCGGTCCCCATGGTGGACAGGGTGTAGGGAATGCCGGCGGCCTCCGCGGCCTGGGATCCCGCGTACTCACCCTCGGACTGCATCATCCGGGTGAAACCGGTGGGGGCGATGCCGAAGGGCAGGGCGGATTCCCGGCCCAACACAGGCGTGCGCAAATCGACACTCGACACGTCCCGCAGGATGCCGGGACGGAACTCGATGTCCTGGAAGGCTTCGCGGGCACGGCGCAACGTGATTTCGGCCTCGGCAGCGCCGTCGGTGTAGTCAAAGGGCGCCTGGGGAGTGCGCCGCTTCGCCATCTCGCGCAGGTCCCAAATCGTGCTGGCGCGTCGCAGCCGGGACGCCTGGCTGAACTCGGGTTTCTTGAATTGCATCAGGGGGGCCAGATCACTGACCTTGGGCACCCGGCGCTGCAGCGCCGGCGGCCGGGAGGGGGACACGTTGGCGGGACGGGGCGGCAGGTCCTTTGACACCAGCCGGTCCGCATTGGGCGGCACGTCAGCCGGGGGTATATCGAGCGTATCCGCTGCTGGGGACGTCGGGTTCGTGGTCATGGTGCCTCCGGGCGATAGCTGTGGTCCAACCACAGTAGGCCATGTGGTTGGACCACAGCAACTAGACTTTTCCCATGCGTACCCATCAGCTGGTCCTGGCCTGGATCGAGGAACAGCTTGCTGCAGGGGTCCTCGCCGTCGGCTCCCGGTTGCCCGCCGAGCGGGCCCTGGCCGAACAACTGGCCGTGTCCCGCACGTCGGTTCGGGAAGCCATCAGGGTTCTGGAGGCCATGGGGCTGGTGCGCTCGGGTGTTGGATCCGGGCCCGAGGCGGGAACGGTGATCACCTCTGACCCGGCGGCGGCGCTGGGGGCGACCCTTCGGCTGCACGTGGCAGCGTCGCAGCTGCCCGTGGCGGATATCGTACAGACCAGGGTGCTGCTGGAATCCTGGGCAGCTGCGCATGCCAGTGCCGATGCGCCGTCCCTGCCCGTCGCTGCCCAGCTGCTGGCGCGGATGGAGGCCTGCACGGAGGTCGATGCCTTCCTGGCCCTGGACGCGCGCTTTCACGTGGCGCTCGCCGAGGCCGCCGGAAATGCCGTTGTCAGCGCAATGATGGGATCGCTGCGGGGCGCCATCGAGGGATACGCCTCCCGCCTGACGGCCAACCTGCCGGACTGGGCTTCCACAGCGCAACGGCTCCGACTCGAACACGCCTCGATCCTGGCCGCCGTCTCCGCGGGCGACAGTACGGCCGCCGCCGCCCTGGTCACCGAGCACATTGAAGGGTTCTACCGCGAGGCCGGGCTGCGGCACGGCGGCGCCAACTAACCACCGCCGGAAAACCTGCACGGCGGACCCCGATCAGCCAACGCAGCGCCGGTTGCCTGGCGGGAGGAAGGGGGCGCCGGCGAGGTCAGGAAACGGGCGCCAAGCCGGTGCTGCCGCGCACGGCCACTGACGGCTCAAATTTCGCCACCGGTGCGGTCGGTGCCGTCCCGTTGAGCAGGTCCCGCATCCGGTGCCACGCCTGTTCGCCGACGTCGTTGATCGGAACCGCCGCCGTCGTCAGCGGGGGAGTGGTGTACCGCGCAAAGGGAATGTCATCAAAACCGGTAACCGAAATATCCTCGGGAACCCGCACACCCGCTTCATGCAGCCCGCTGAGCAGGCCCATCGCGGCCAGGTCGTTGAACGCAAGCACCGCCGTCACATCGGCCTCGCGGACCCGGTCGACCGCATCGTGGCCGGCTTCAAAGCTGGACCCCCCGGCAATAACCGCGATCTGCACATCGTCATGCTCGGCGCAGTATTCGTTCAGCGCGTCCAACCGCAACGCGTTGGACGCGCTGCGCTCCGGGCCGGAGAGGAAGGCCAACCTGCGGTGGCCCAGTTCCATCAGATGGGCCGCCAGTTCCCGTATGCCGCGGCCGTAATCCACCACGGTGCTCGGTATGACCGCGCCGTCGCCGGTCGGAATGGTCCGGTTGACCAGCACCAGCGGGTGCAGGGACGGAGCCAGTTCCGCCAGCTCGTCGGCACCCATCCGGGGGGCGCACAGCACGACGCCGTCGCAGCGCCGGCGGGCCTCCCCGGCCAGGATCGACTCCTCGCTGGAGATTTCGGAGCTGTCAGCGATCAGCACGCGATACCCGTCCCGCGCGGCCGCCCGGCTCAGGCCCCGCAGGATGCCCTGGAAGGAAGGGTTGGCGAGGTCGGGAACCACGATGCCGATGGTGTCGGTTTTTCCCAGTGCCAGGTTCCTGCCAATGGGGTTTGGCTGGTACTTCAGCTCCGCTGCCGCTGCCCGCACCCGCTCCGCGATGGCCGGATCCACCGTGAAGTTGCCGTTCATCACCCGCGACACCGTGGCCAGGGACACGCCAGCCTTGGCGGCAACATCGGCGATGCCGATGCGCGTGCTGGCTGCTCTGCGGCCCATGGAACTCCTTTGGTTGCTTCCCGGCTGATCCGGGGAGTCGGCGGCGGGGTCCTGTTGACGGGACACCTGAGATGTTGATAGAAAGCATACATCGCACTGAGAAAACGCTTTCTCGGTTTCCCGCCAGCTCTCCTGGCAAAGCTTGCTGAAAGGGCCGTTCACTGATGAACAGCACAGAAGTTTTCCCCAACACCTCCACAGAGGCCGGACAGGAGGGGGCTTCCCGGACACGCTTCGCCCTCGTCGGCACCGGTGCCCGATCGGAAATGTACATCCGCGCCATCCTGGGCGCCCACGCCGACGTCGCCGAGCTGGTGGCCCTGAGCGACGTCAACCAGGGTCGCGTCGAGTATTACCGCCGCCTGGCCGCCGAACTGGCACCCGAAACTCCCGAGCCTGCGTTCTTCGCGCCGGCGGACCTGACGTCCTTCATCCGGGCCAATGGGATCCAGCGGATCATCATCACCACGCCCGACTTCACGCACGCCGACTACATTGTCGAAGGGCTGCGGGCCGGAGTCGACGTCGTCGTCGAAAAGCCGCTGACCATCACCGCTGAAGGTTGCCGCCGCATCACCGATGCCGTGGCCGAAACCGGCCGCAACGTCGTCGTGACCTTCAACTACCGGTACTCGCCGCGCAACAGCGCCCTCAAGGAAATCATCCAGAGCGGCGTCCTCGGCAAGGTCACCTCCGTCGACTTCAGCTGGGTGCTGGACACCGTCCACGGCGCGGATTACTTCCGCCGCTGGCACCGCAACAAGGAAAACTCCGGCGGACTGCTGATCCACAAGGCGTCCCACCACTTTGACCTGGTCAACTGGTGGATCGACGACGTTCCCACCCGCGTGTTCGCCTCCGGTGACCTGCGCTTCTACGGTGACACCAACGCGGCAGCCCGGGGGCTCGGCCCCCGCCCGGAACGCGGCACCTACGACACCGACGTCAAGGACCCCTTCGCCCTGGACCTGCGCGACGACGAACGGCTCCGGGCCCTGTACCTGGACAACGAGCAGTTCGACGGCTACCGACGCGACCAGGACGTCTTCGCTCCCGGCATCACCATCGAGGACAACCTCGCCCTGGTGGTGGACTACGCCGGCGGCCCGACCATGAGCTACTCCCTCAATGCCCACAGCCCCTGGGAGGGCTACCGGGTGGCAGTCAACGGCACCGAGGGACGGGCCGAACTGGAAGTGGTGGAGCGCGCAGCAGTGCTGCTGGATTCCGCGAACGTCGTGGACCCTTCCGCCACTCCGGTTTCCGAGCAGGATGCGGTCCGCCGCAACGGCGAGCGCCTGGTGGTGCAGCGTCATTGGGAGGCTGCGTACGAAGTTCCCATCATCAACGGTGACGGCGGGCACGGCGGCGGCGATGTGCTCCTGCTTTCCGACCTGTTCAACGGACCCGGCGAGGATCCGCTGGGCCGGCCGTCCGGCTACCTGGACGGGCTGCGGTCGGTGGCCGTCGGCATCGCCGGCAACGAGTCCCTGGCCACCTCCCTGCCGGTGCGGGTTGAGGACCTGGGCCTTGGCGTGGACCTGTTGCAGGACCGCCGCCCGGCCGGACCCACGGCATGAAGGTCCTCATCACGGGTGGCTCCGGACGGCTGGGGCGCAGCGTGGTTGCCGGCTTCGCCGCGGCAGGCCACGACGTGATCTCCGTCGACAGGTCAGCGCTGCCTGCCGGGCCTGAGTTCGCCGGGGTCCAGCAGGAGAACGTGGACCTGCTCGACGGCGGCCAGGTCCGGTCCGTTTTCGGCCGGCTCCAGCCCGACGCGGTCATCCACCTGGCCGCCATTGCGGTGCCATTCAGCGCGCCCGAGGAAGTGATCCTCCGGACCAACACGCTGCTGGCGTACAACGTGATGGGCGCCGCAACCGAACTGGGAGTGCGCTACATCGTCACCGCCAGCAGCCCCACGGTGCTGGGATATGGTGCCCCCGGCGGCTGGCTGCCCAAGCGCTTCCCGTTGGATGAGGACAGCACACCGCAGCCATGGAACGCCTACGCCTTGTCAAAGCTCATCGCCGAACAGGTGATGCGCATGTTCGTCGCAGAAGGGACCGGAAGCAGCCGCTACGCGGCCTTCCGCCCCTGCTACGTCATCTCCCCCGAGGAGTGGCAGGGCGCGCTGACCCAACAGGGACATACGGTCCTGCAGCGACTGCAGGACCCTGCGCTGTCCGCCCCGGCCCTGTTCAACTACGTCGATGCCCGCGACGTGGCCGACTTCCTGGCCGTGCTGCTGGACCGGCTGGACAGCGTGGACAACGGGCAAACGTTCTTCGTGGGGGCCGCTGACGCCCTTGCCGCGGAGCCCCTCGCCACGCTGATGCCGCGCTTCCTGCCCGGCAGTGATGAGCTGGCCGCCGGTTTGACCGGCACGAACCCCGCTTTCTCCATCGCCAAGGCCGAGCGGATGCTGGGCTGGAAGCCGGCCCGCAGCTGGCGCACCGAATTGGAAGACCCATGGCGGGGGAACCTTGTTCCGGCCGCAGCCCAGGAGGAAATCCGATGAAGTTCGACGGCGTGCTGTTTTTCCCCGTCACCCCGTTTGCCCCTGACGGGAGCGTCGACACCGACTTGCTGCGGGAACACATCACCTCCCGGCTGCCCTTCGGCCCCGGAGGCGTGTTCCCCGCCTGCGGGACCGGTGAGTATCACGCGCTCAGCCTCGCCGAAATCAGCACCGTCGTCGCGACAGCCGTGGATGCGGTGAACGGGGCCGTTCCCGTCGTCTCGGGCGCCGGTGGGCCCCTGGGACATGCCCTGGCTGCTGCCCGCGCCGCCGAGGAGGCGGGAGCCGACGCCCTGCTGGTGCTGCCGCCCTACCTCGTCAACGGCCCGGTGGACGGACTGGTCGCGTACGTCGAAGCCATCGCCAGTGCAAGCAGCCTGCCGGTCATTGTCTACCACCGCGGGAACGCGAGATTCACCGCCGCGGCCATGGTCCGCCTGGCGGCCAACCCCAAGGTCATCGGATTCAAGGACGGCGTCGGTGATGTCGGGCTGGCCCAGGAAATCGTCAGCGCCATCGGCCAGACCGGCCGCAGCGACTTTCAGTTCTTCAACGGCCTGCTCACCGCCGAACTGACCCAGGGCGCCTACCGCGGCCTCGGGATCCCGCTCTACTCCTCCGCTGCCTTCGCCATGGCCCCCGAGATCGCCGTCGCCTACTACGACGCTTACGTCAGTGGGGATGAGGAACGCCGCCAGGACCTGCTGAACGGTTTCTACGCTCCGCTGGTGCGGCTGCGGGACCAGACCGCCGGCTTCGGCGTATCGCTGATCAAGGCCGGCCTGCGCCTGAACGGTCTGGCCGTCGGATCGGTCCGGCCGCCCCTGGTGGATCCTTCCGAAACGCAGCTGGTCGAACTGAAAAGCGTCCTGGACCAGGGTTACGGGTTGGTTCGCAAGTAATGGCAGCCAAAATCACCGGACTGCAGACGCAGCTGATCACCGTTGCCCTACGGCGCAGCTGGGGCACCGACGCCCCGGAAAACCACATCATCGCCACCACCGTCACCACTGACGACGGCGGGATTGGCAGAGGCTTCGCCTGGACACCGACGATTGGTCCGCGGGCGGTGCAGGCACTGTTGGATCACGACATCGCCCCTTTCGTGGACGGGTTCGAGGCGCAGCCGGAACCCGTGTGGGACAGGGTGTGGAAGCGGCTGCACGAGGCCGGGGGCGGCGGGCTGACGACCATCGCGATGGCCGGCCTGGACCTGGCCCTGTGGGACCTGGCCGCCCGGCGCGCCGACGTGTCAGTGGCCGCCCTGCTGGGGCAGCGGCAACAATCCGTGGAGGTGTACGGCTCCGGGGTGAACCTGCACTATTCCCTTGAGGAACTCGTGGCCCAGGCCGAACGGTGGGTGGCCGCCGGACACTCCGCCGTCAAGATCAAGATCGGCAAACCGGACCTGGCCGAGGACGCCGAGCGTGTCGCAGCGGTGCGCGCCGTGATCGGCCCGGACCGGAAGCTGATGGTGGACGCCAACCAGCGCTGGGACCTGCCCACGACGCTGCGCGCGCTGGCCCGTTTGGAGGAGTACGGCCTGCACTGGCTGGAGGAACCGATCCGGGCAGATGACCTATGGGCGTACCGCCGCCTGCGGAAACTTTCACCGGTGCCCATCGCACTGGGCGAGAACGTGCACACCGTGTACCGGTTCCGGGACTTCATAGACGCTGAAGCCGTGGATATCATCCAGCCGAACATCATCCGCGTCGGCGGCATCACTCCCTTCCGTAGAATTGTGGAACTGGCAAGAACGCACAGCATCGCCGTCGCGCCGCACCTCCTGCCGGAACTGTCGGGCCAGCTGGCATTGACACTGGAGGAGCAGGTGGCTGTGGAGGATGTTGAAGACGCGTCCTTCGAGAGCCTCGGCATTCTCGACGGGCCCTCACCGGTCCGGATCAGCAACGGACGGCTGGAGGGTGCCGGGCTGCCGGGCCTGGGCTTTTCCTTCTCCGCCGCATGAGCACAACCAATTGGTAAGGAAGTCGTTATGACCACCGCAACACTGAACCTGTCCGACCTGACGGCCGCCGCAGCCGCTGCGGCGGCCCCCGCCGCTGCAGCGTCGGACGCGGAAAGGGCCGGCTGGCTGCGCGCCATCGCTGACACCCTGGACGCGAACGCAGCCGAGTTGGTGAACATCGCCGATAAGGAAACACACCTGGGCGCGGCGCGCCTGACCGGTGAGGTCGCGCGCACCACCGGGCAGTTGCGCCTCTTCGCGGAGGTCGTCACCGAAGGCTCCTACCTGGAAGCCATCGTCGACCACGCCAACCCCTCGGCCACGCCGCCCACGCCGGACCTACGGCGGGTGCTGCGCCCCCTCGGCCCGGTCGCCGTGTTCTCGGCGTCGAACTTTCCCTTCGCTTTCTCCGTCGCCGGTGGTGACACCGCCTCCGCCCTCGCCGTCGGCTGCCCCGTCATCGTGAAGGCGCACTCCGGGCACCTGGAGCTTTCCGGCCGCACCGCCGAACTCGTGATCCAGGCCCTGGAACAGGTTGGAGCGCCGGCAGGCATTTTCTCCTACATCGCCGGACGTGAAGCGGGCTCCGCCCTGGTTCAGGATCCCGCCATCAAGGCCGTCGGTTTCACGGGCTCCATCCCCGGCGGCCGGGCACTGTTCAACCTGGCGACATCCCGCCCGGACCCCATTCCGTTCTACGGTGAGCTGGGCAGCCTGAACCCGGTCGTGCTGACGTCCGCCGCGATCACCGCCCGTGGCGCCGAACTCGCCGAAGGCCTGGCCGCCTCCTTCACGCTCGGCGCCGGCCAGTTCTGCACCAAGCCGGGACTGGTCTTCCTGCCGGCCGGAACGAGCTTCGCCCAGCAGCTGATCGAGGCCAGCAGGGACAAGCCCGCCACCGCGCTGCTGACGGACCGTATCGCTGAGGCGTACCCGGAGGGACTGCGCCGGCTGGCGGAGCAGGACGGGGTCAGCGTGCTCAGCGGATCCGTGGACCAGGACGCAAAGAGTGCCGGTGCTGCACCGGTCGTGTTCTCCACGCCGGCCACCGCCGTCCTGGCGAACCCGGAGCAGCTGCT
>JAODMR010000088.1 GCA_025465475.1 Micrococcaceae bacterium | reverse complement strand
GCACCCCCACCCGCATCATCCCCACGTCGCCACCACCGCCGAGTGTCGACATCTGCACCCCACCCGCATCATCCCCACGTCGCCACCACCGCCGAGTGTCGACATCTGCACCCCACCCGCATCATCCCCACGTCGCCACCACCGCCGAGTGTCGACATCTGCACCCCCACCGGACCTCGCCGTCGTGCTTATCTCGACACTCGACGGACTGACGGGACTGGACTGACGGGACCGGACTAAATCGGCCAGCGCAAACCCTCGGTCCTGAGAATCGGCCGAGTGCGAGGTACGTCCGCTCAGTTGTCCGGCTGCAGGCCCGCCAAAGCCTCGGCGATCGGCGTCGAACCGTCCGCGAACGGAATCGTGCAGCCGACGGTCTCAGGTGACTCGAGCACTGCCGCCGCCACCTGTGCGACGTTTGCCCTCGACGTCGAGGTTGGGGTGTCCGAACCGGGGCGAAGAGTAATCTTTCCACTGCCCGGCTCAAGGGTGAGTGCACCGGGTCCCAGGATGGTCCAGTCCAATTCGCTGGCGCGAAGGTGCTCGTCGGCGGCAGCTTTGGCCTCCGCGTAGGCGTAGAAGCCATTGTCGGCGGGGACGCCGTGGTTGGGCCCGGCACCGAGGTAGGACACCATCACGTAGCGCTTCACGCCAGCCAATCGGGCCGCCTCCATCGAGCGGATGGCCGCATCACGGTCGACGGCGTAGGTTCGACCGGGGTTGCCACCGCCTGCACCCGCCGACCAGACGACGGCGTCGTGCCCGCGCAGGGCCTCTGCGAGCTGCTCGGTCGAGCTGCCCTCCAGATCCAGCAGCTGTGGTGTTCCGCCGGCAGCCGTGACGTCCTGGGCTTGCCCGTCGGCGCGGATGAACGACGTCACGCTGTGACCCGCGGAGTGCAGCAGCGTGGCCAGTTCCAGGGCTACTTTGCCGTGTCCGCCGAGGATGGCAATGCGCGTCATGTCCGACTCCTTCCAAATGGTGGCAGGACCTGCCTGGTCCCGTTATCCACGCTAGTCCATCAGATCCCTGCGAGGGCCAGTACCGCCTGCGAGGGCCAGTGCCGGCGGCAAGGGGCCGCCGTCGCCCCGGGCCCACCCTTCTGGGGGATTGCCTGATCTGCCGCGTCGGGCCATGGTGGTGGACTGTCAGTTCCTTTTGCGGATTCCCGGCATAGGCCCGGGCGAGGAGATCACATGGATTGGAAGATCGAGTTGGTGGCCATCCCGGTGACGGACGTGGACCGGGCCAAGTCCTTTTACGTTGACCAGGTGGGCTTCAACGCCGACTTTGATGAGCAGGTGAATGAGAACCTCCGCTTCGTGCAGCTGACACCGCCGGGGTCTGCCTGCTCGGTGGTGCTGGGCACTGGTATCACCGAGATGACGCCCGGGTCGCAGAAGGGGGTGCAAATCGTCGTTTCCGACGCCGCGGCCGCCAGGGAGCAACTGGTCGGGGCGGGAGTGGACGCCAGCGAGGTTGACGAGTTGGAATGGGGCAAGTTCGTGTACTTCGCCGACCCGGACGGCAACACGTGGGCGCTGCAGGAGCTACCCGCGCGGAGCTAGGAGCCCTTAGAAGGAGAGGACGACGGCGGCGGCCGCAGCCATCGGCTCGGTGGTTGCCCCGGGCAGGGCTGCGTGCACGGCCAGGAGAACGGCTCCCGCAGCCACCGCCATGCCGGCACCCGCACGCGCCGCTTTGCTGCGCAGCACGCGCAGGATGGCTTCCTCGCGGGGTGTGGCTGGGGCTGGTTCACGGTGCGGTCGGTACGTGATGAGCGGACGGGCCGGTGCTCCGTCCAGGGGCTGCCGGGTCTGCGCCGTCGAGGTGGCGCTGTTGGTGGGATGGCTTGTCATGGAGCTGATCGGGGACGACATGGCTGGTCCTTTCTGGGGTGGAACGACGGCGGTTGGGTTTGGGAGCGGGGCATGGGCCTCGGCGCGGGCTGGGTTAGCCGTTCCAGCTTGAACTGGCCGGCCCGGCGGGGATCACGTCGAGGGCCGAAAAGTCGAACCAGGAGGGGTCGGCTTGAACCGGAACCGGGACGGAGGTAAACGCTGCGGACGGGAGGAGAAGGCTTGTCGTTGTCATGCTTCAACTATCCGATTCGAAAATAGCGATCGGCCCAGCACCGGCTGTGTCGTTACTGTGAGGCATCCGGCAGTTTCAGAACAACAAAAAGCCCCCGGAATCACGGTGATTCCGGGGGCTTGATCTGTAGCGGTGGGGAGGCTCGATCTCCCGACCTCACGATTATGAGTCGCGCGCTACGTATCTGGTATACGGACTAGTTTCCCGCACACATCCATTTACAGCTGGGAAGCATGGCCGCTGTGATCCCACCACACGCCCGTCAGGCCGGGCAAGGAACAGCAGCCTTGGGTAGGCCTACATGGGCATTCGCCCACAAAGCGATTCCCATTCCCTGGTCCGACCGAACATCAACCCAGCGGCGGAGCTGTTTCGAGTTCTTGTCGCCCTCCATTGACGGGAGGTAACGATTCTGCGCCTTCCATGGAGTTATCCCTTAGCCTGTCCAAACTATCTGTCGGAACGATCTTGAAGGCTTCTACGCCGGACCGAGGAAGATAAAGACGGGAAGGCCACCCGGGTGATTTGGAGCACTCGAGACAAAGGTCCGAAACTGCAGAAGCGGTCACACCGCTTCCTCTGAACTTTCTCAGGGCTCTATTGACCAAGTCTCCGTGCTTGCGATCCACGGCGAAGATGGGGTAATCCCGGCCCTTCCACACGCCCTTCAGCATCTTCGTGTCCATGAGCACGATGTCCTCCAGATGGTGGTCAGAGTTGTCCACCCCCGTTTCCGCCGCGCATCTGCTCATGGCCCAAGCTACTTCGACTGTCATAGTGAAGTATCGATCCGAACAGGAATTTAAGATACGAAAACCAGTATCAATGCTCGGGCCAAAGAAGTCGTATACGTACTTGCTACTGCGGCGTCCTCTGAGTGCGGCTCTGTTGAGCTCGACCACGTCCCTGTCTGAGATTTCCTCGAACGGATCGATCGGAATGGTGGACTCGCTGTC
>JAODMR010000082.1 GCA_025465475.1 Micrococcaceae bacterium | reverse complement strand
GCGAACCGGCGCACGGCCCGGTCGTTGGAGGTGAACCCGCCGTCCTTGAAGACCGGGTGGCTGAAAAGGTTCGTGGTGATCATCGGGACCTTCAGCCCGCTCTGGTCCAGCGCGGCCTTGAAGTCCGTCAGGATCCGGTCCCGCTCGGCAGCGGTGGCGTCGAAGGGAATCAGGTCATTGTCGTGGAACGTCATGCCGTAGGCGCCGAACTCGGCGAGCTTGTGCACGGCTTCGACCGGGTCCACATCGGCGCGGGTGGGCACACCGAACGGGTCATTACCCGTCCATCCCACGGTCCACAGGCCAAAAGTGAAACGGTCTTCAGGAGTCGGCTGTACTGTCATTTCAAAGCACCTCATCGGGCTCGGCGGTAATTAGTTTTCGTTCTGAACTATATGGGGGATACTAGTTCCACGTCAACGGTTTCGGCAACAGGCCGGCCGGAAGTGCATCAGCATCAGGAACGGACCGGGAACCCATGGAGGACAGAATGCGCCGGCTACCCGCCGATGAGGGCAGCCAGGCGGCGGGGCGTGTGGCGGACGTGCGCCGACGCAACCTGTCCCTGGTGCTGGATCGCATCGCTGCCCGCGACCCCCTGGCTCCTGCACCCTCCCGGGCGCTCATCGCTGCCGAGACCGGCCTGACCAAGGCTTCGGTGTCCTCCCTGGTCGCCGACCTGCTGGCCGCCGGCCTGCTGACCGAGGTGGGCCTTAGCCGTGACGGTGAACGAGGCAGGCCCGGCGTCGGGCTGGCGCTGAACGACGGACTGGGCGTGCTGGGCCTGGAAATCAACGTTGATTATCTGGCCGCCGGGGTAGTAGACCTCACCGGCAGGGTGCGGATCCAGGTGGTGGAGGAGCGTATCAATAGTGGCCGCGGCCCGGAGGAGGTGCTGCGGGACCTGTCGGACCTGAGCGCTCGGGTCCTGTCCCGGGCCGGGCAGGACGGGCTCCGCGTCCTGGCGGCCGGCCTGGCCGTGCCGGGATTGGTCGACGCCGAATCCGCCGTGGTGCTGGATGCGCCCAACCTTGGCTGGTCCCGCACCCCGCTGGACCTGGCACCCCTGATGCCGCCCGGCGGCCGGGGCGCAACGGTGGCGCTGTCCAACGAAGCGAACAGTGCCGCGCTGGCCGAGCTCTGGTACGGTCATGGGCCCACGTTGCGCGCCTACCTTTTCATTTCGGGAGAAGTGGGCGTGGGCGGTGGCCTGGTCTTCAATGGTGAGTTGTTCCTGGGACCGGGCGGTCATGCCGGCGAGGTGGGCCACGTGGTGGTCACGGAGGAGGGAAGCATGTGCTCCTGCGGTGGGCGCGGCTGCCTGGAAACTGTGGCGGGCCAGGAAGCGGTGTTCGCTGCGGCGGGGACTGCAGGCAGCACGCCCGCGGAAAAAATGGAGCGGCTGTTGACGGCGCTGGGAGGCGGTGATCCCGCCGCCGAAGCGGCAGTGGCACGGGCGGGCCACTACCTTGGCATCGCTGCGGCGTCATCGGCACGGCTGGTCGACATTTCCGCTGTGGTTTTAGGCGGATATTTTTCCCGGCTGGGCCCATGGCTCCTGCCTGCCCTGCGCGCCAGCCTGGCAACGCACGCGCCGCGGCTGCTCGACACCGCCGACGTCGTGCTGTCGGAGCTGCCGCAGACCGCCGCGCTGATGGGGGCTGCGGGCAGCTGCATCCGGGACGTCCTGGCCAATCCGCAGGAGCTGATGGAGCAGCCGCCAGGCGCCGCTTCCGCCGGCGCCTGAATCAGACTCCAGGATCGGCCTAACGCTCGGCGGGGGAGACCACCGGTGAGCCGGTGCTGAAGCGCAGCATCACTTCCCCTGCAACCTCGAGGTCCGGGCGGTCCTGCGGCGCTGACAGGGTGGCCTCGGCAGCGAGCATGCCGATCCGCTCCAGGGGCAGCCGCGCCGTCGTGAGAGCCGGCTGGAAATCCCGCAGCGTCTCAATGTCATCGAAGCCCGCCACGGCCACATCGGCAGGAACCTCGAGCCCTGACTCACGCAGCCCGGCGATGAGCCCGATGGCCATCACATCGTTGACCGCGACGATGCACGGGACGGGTCCCCCAGCTGCTGCACCGGAACCACTGGCCGGCCCGCCTTCCCGGGCAAGTTCCCCGCCCAGCTGCAGGCCGACGGCGTAACCCCCGGCGCGGTCGAAGCTGGTCCTGCGTACCGGTGCCGGTTCCCGTCCGGCCAGTGACAGGCCGTGCTGGAAGCCTTCCAGGCGCACGTCGGAGGTGGTCAGCCCGGGCGGACCGGCCACCAGTGAGAATTCCCGAAAGGGCATGGCGCCCAGCGTCTGGGCCAGTTCCGTGGCCAGTTCCCGGTTGGGCAGCTGAACCGTTTGCAGCCCGTCTATCTGCGGCGCCCCGGTGAGCGGCTGCCCGACGACGGCTGCGCGGCCACCATTGGCGCAGTACCGCTGCAGGCCGGCGGCCAGCGCCGCATTGTCCTGGGCATGCTCGGGCCGGGTGCTGCGCGTTCCCACCACGATGATGGCATCCGCCCTTCGGCCGGCGAACTGGGCGACCGCCTCCTGCTCCTCGGCCGGCGTGCCACCCGTGCTGGCCAACAGCACCGCCTTCCCATGCAACCGCGCGGCCTGCTGCACCCCGCGGGCGATGGTGGAAAAGTAGGGGTCGGCAATGTCGTGAACAATCAAGCCGAGCAGTCCGGTGCTTGAAGTCGCCAGCGCCTGGGCCTGCGCGTTGGCAATGTAGCCCAACGTCGCCGCCGCAGCCCGCACCTTGTCCGCCACTTCCGCTCCCGGTGTCCGGGCGGACCCGTTGAGCACCCGGGAGGCCGTTGCCGGTGAGACGCCAGCCAGGCGCGCGACCTCGCTGAGTGTGCTGGCAGCCATGGCGGCTCCTTCCAGAGGGAAACTTGAGCCATTATGGCACCCGGAAGGGCGAATCGGGAATGCGCTTGCCAGATGCGCGCTCCTCCAGCACAATGGAGACATCAGGAATGCGCTTTCCTGCACGGGCTGCGCCGATGCAATGGAGGATCGATGACGAGCGGTACAAAGACACTGCGGATAGCCATGAACGGAATCACCGGCCGGATGGGATACCGCCAGCACCTGCTGCGCTCCATCCTGCCGATCCGGGATGCGGGCGGACTGCTGCTTGAGGACGGAACCCGGGTCCAGGTGGAACCGATCCTGGTCGGACGCAACGAAGCCAAAATCCGTGAACTCGCGGAGCAGCACAAGATCGCTGAGTGGTCCACTGACCTGGACGGTCTGATCGCCGATCCCTCAGTCGACATCGTGTTCGACGCCTCCATGACCAGCCTGCGCGCCGCGACCCTGAAAAAGGCCATGACCGCCGGCAAGCACATCTTCACGGAGAAACCCACGGCGGAAACGCTGGAGGAAGCGGTGGAGCTGGCCCGGATCTGCAGGGAAACCGGAGTCACCGCCGGCGTTGTACACGACAAGCTGTACCTGCCCGGCTTGGTCAAGCTGCGCCGGCTGGTGGACGAGGGTTTCTTCGGCCGGATCCTCTCCATCCGGGGCGAGTTTGGCTACTGGGTGTTCGAAGGCGACATCCAGTCGGCCCAGCGGCCCTCCTGGAACTACCGCAAGGAGGACGGCGGCGGCATGACCACCGACATGTTCTGCCACTGGAATTACGTCCTGGAGGGCATTATCGGCAAGGTCAAGAGCGTCAACGCCAAGACCGCCACCCACATCCCCACCCGTTGGGATGAGCAGGGGCAGCCCTACGATGCCACCGCCGACGACGCCTCTTACGGCATCTTTGAGCTGGAAACGCCGGCGGGGGATCCCGTGATCGGCCAGATCAATTCCTCCTGGGCAGTCCGCGTGTACCGCGAT
Organism: Micrococcaceae bacterium; assembly: GCA_025465475.1. Taxonomy (GTDB): domain Bacteria; phylum Actinomycetota; class Actinomycetes; order Actinomycetales; family Micrococcaceae; genus Arthrobacter_M. The sequence continues at coordinate 5,058 of JAODMR010000082.1, read as the reverse complement.
GAACTGGTGGAGTTCCAGATCGACGGCACCCTCGGGTCCGCCGTCGCCGGGCTGAACAAGTGCGTCTCCCAGCAGCGGGCCAACACTCCCAAGCCGGTGTGGAACCCGGACCTGCCCGTCACTGAGTCCTTCCGTTCGCAGTGGCAGGAAGTGCCGGCGAACGCGGACCTGGACAACGGCTTCAAGCTGCAGTGGGAGGAGTTCCTGCGGGATGTGCTCGCCGGCAGGGAGCACCGTTTCGGACTCCTCTCGGCCGCCCGCGGCGTGCAGCTGGCAGAGCTTGGACTCCAGTCCTCCGCCGAGCGGCGCACCCTCGACATCCCGGAAATCACGCTCTGATGGCCGCCGTCATCCTTCCCACCCCCAGCGGTGGCACCCGCTCCTATGAGCTGCGGGAAGCCACGGCCTGGCAGCAGCCGGCCGCACCGCTGACCTCCCGCCGTGCCTACGCCGCAGCGCACGTCATTCCCCTGATTACAGCCGACAACACTCCCGGGGCTCCCGCCCAGCTGGACTGGGACACCACCCTTGCGTACCGGCACGAGCTGTGGTCCTACGGACTGGGCGTGGCCGACGCCATGGACACCGCCCAGCGCGGCATGGGGCTCGACTGGCCCGCCACGCAGCAGCTCATCAAGCGCAGCGGCGCCGAGGCGGCCACCGTCCTGGCAGGAAACAACCCTTCCCTGCGCGGCAAGACCGTCCGCGACCTGGTCGCCTGCGGCGCCGGAACCGACCAGCTGGACCTGGCCGAGGTTCCAACCGGACCGGCCGGTGTGCAGATGGTCCTCAACGCCTACCGGGAGCAGCTCGCCGTCGTCGCCGAATCCGGCGCCAAGGCGATCCTGATGGCCAGCCGGGCCCTGGCCAAGGCGGCCAGCGGCCCGGAGGACTACCTCAGCGTCTATTCCACCCTGTTGGAGGAGGTGGACCAGCCGGTCATCCTGCACTGGCTCGGCACCATGTTCGACCCGGCCCTGGCCGGCTACTGGGGTTCAGCGGACATTACGGCCGCCACGGCCACCTTCCAGGAACTGATCGATGGGCACGCCGCAAAGGTCGACGGAGTCAAGGTGTCCCTGCTGGATGCGGCCCACGAGACGGCCCTGCGTGCCACGCTGCCCGCGGGCGTCCGGCTGTACACCGGCGACGACTTCAACTATCCCGAGCTGATCCACGGAGACGGTACGCACCGCTCGGATGCGCTGCTCGGAATCTTCGCAGCGATTTATCCCGCCGCGTCAGCGGCGCTGCAAAGCTACGACGCCGGCGAGCCGGATCGGGCCCGCAGCATCCTGGACTCCACCCGGGAGCTCGGCCTGCACATCTTCAGCGCGCCCACCTTCTACTACAAGACCGGCATCGCCTTCCTGTCCTGGCTTAACGGCAAACAGCCGGGGTTCCAGATGGTCGGCGGGCTGCATTCCGGCCGGTCCGTGCTGCACCTGGCCAGAACCTTTGAACTGGCCAACGAGGCAGGCCTGCTGCTGCAGCCGGACCTTGCGGCACGCCGGATGGGTCAGTACCTGAGCGTCAACGGAGTCAGCGCATGAGCGGGCTCTCGAGGCTTTCCCTGAACACGGCCACGACCAAGAAATGGACCCTGGAACAGGCCATCGAGGGTTGCGTCCGCGCCGGCATTCCCGCCATCGCGCCGTGGCGGGACCGGGTTGCCGAGGCCGGCCTGGAACGGTCAGCGCAGCGCATCCGGGAGGCGGGCCTGCGCGTCTCCTCGCTGTGCCGGGGCGGCTTCCTGACCGCGGCGGACCCGGAAGGGCAGGCCGCGGCACTGGCCGACAACCGGGCGGCAGTGAACGAGGCAGTCGCCCTGGGCACGTCAGAACTGTTCCTCGTGGTCGGCGGCCTCGCCCCGGGGGAAAAGGACATTCAGGCGGCCCGGCAGCGGGTCGCCGACCGGCTGAAGGAACTGGTGCCCGTCGCCGCCGACGCCGGAGTGCGGCTGGTGCTGGAGCCGCTGCACCCGATGTACGCCGCCGACCGGGCCCTGATCTCCACGCTCAACCAGGCCCTGGACCTCGCCGCACCCTACGCTCCGCAGGAGGTCGGCGTCGCAGTGGACACCTTCCACGTCTGGTGGGATCCGCAGCTTGAGGCGTCCATCGCGCGGGCAGGTCGGGAGAAGCGGCTCGCCTCCTACCAGGTCTGCGATTTCAACCTGCCCATCGCGGCTGACGCGCTGCTGTCCCGCGGAATGATGGGCGACGGCGTCATCGACTTCGCGACCATCACCGGGTGGGTGCGGCAGGCCGGCTACACCGGCGACATCGAGGTGGAAATCTTCAACCAGGACATCTGGGATGCCGACGGCGACCAGGTGCTGGCCACCATGAAGGAACGCTGGCTGGAGTTGGTGCAGCCCTTCGCCTAAAGCTCCTTCAGCAGGGCGTACGCGTCAAGTGCACGGCGGCGGGAAGCGGCCAGGTCCACGGTCGCCGGGGGATAGTTCCCCGGCGCCCCGGCCTTCCACGGCTCGTGAATGTCCTTCGCGTTCACGTCGGCCAGTTCCGGCAGGAACCGGCGCAGGTAGGTGCCCTCCGCGTCGAACTTGCGGCTTTGCGTCACTGGATTGAAGATCCGGAAGTAGGGCGAGGCGTCAGCGCCGGAGCCCGCAACCCACTGCCAGTTGGCGGGATTGTTGGCGGCGTCAGCATCAACCAGGGTGTCCCAGAACCAGGCCTCGCCCTGGCGCCAGTCCACCAGCAGGTTTTTGATCAGGAATGACGCCGTCACCATGCGCACCCGGTTGTGCATCCAGCCGGTCTCCCACAGCTGCCGCATTCCGGCGTCCACCAGCGGAAAGCCGGTGCGGCCGGTCCGCCAGGCCTGCTGCTGCGGGGAAGACGGCTGCGACGCGTCGGCGTCCCAGGGAAACCTGTCGAATTCGGGTCGGTAGTTCACCGAGGCCAAATCCGGGTTGTGGTAGAGCAGATGCCAGCAGAATTCCCGCCAACCCAGCTCGGTCCGAAATACCCGCAGATCCTCCGCGGCGGAGGACGGTTGATACCGAAGGGCGGCCCGAACCTGGAAGGGACTGATTTCACCGAAGCGCAGGTGCGGGGACAGGCGGCTGGTTGCTTCAACCGCCGGCAGTTCCCGGCCCGTTGCGTAGCCCTCAGCGTGCCTGTCCAGGAAATCAGCCAGGCGGGCCTTTGCACCCGGTTCCCCGGGGGACCATTCCTTCGCCAGGCCACCGGCCCAATCCGGCTTGGTGGGCAACAGCTGCCAGTCGGCCAGGTCCTCCGTCTGGGCAACAGCAGAATCAAACGGTGCGGGCAGCGATAGGGGTGACCGGGGTTCCCCGAGCTGCTGGCAGGCACGCCAGAAAGGCGTGAAGACCTTGTAGGGTTGCCCCGCACCGGTGGTCACAGTCCAGGGTTCGTGGAGCAGGTTCGCCTGGAAGCTGTAGGTTTGCACGCCTTCCCGGGCAAATTGTCCGGCCAGGTCTTTGTCGACGGCGCGCTCGGCCGCACCGTACCGCCGGTTCCAGAACACCGCCGTCGCGCCCAGATCGGCGACTAGTTTGGGAAGCACCTTGCCGGCAGCACCACTGCGCAGGACCAGGCCGGCGCCGTGCCCACGCAGGGACTCGGCCAGGCTGGTCAGGGAATGATGCAGCCACCAGCGGCTCGCCGCACCCAGGGGCCGGACACCGGGGGACTGCTCATCGAGCAGGAACAGCACCAGCAGCGGCCCACCATGACGGGCCGCTGCATCGAGGGCTGGATTGTCGGCCAGGCGCAGGTCATCGCGCAGCCAGACGATGGAGGGTGCCGCCCTGTCCGCCCCGGAGTTCGTCGAACTGTCGCTGTCTGTTGTCATGCTGACAATCTAGCGGCAGGTTGGACTGCCCTGCCCGGCTAGCGGGCAGGGCAGTTCCACATTCCTACAGGTTGTCGAAGTCGGCCTCATTGATGGCCGGGGCGGCCTGCCGCGTGGCCTGGCCACCGTTGCCCGCCTGCAGCGCTGCCGGCGCCGGGCTCTGCCCCGCCTTGAGGGCTGCCAGTCGTGCCTCGATCTCGGTTTGCTCGCCCAGGTCCTCCAGGCTTTCGAACTGCGCGTCCAGGCTGGAGGCTGACAGTTCGGCCTGGCCGCGGACCTTGGCCTCTTCCCTGCGGATCTTGTCCTCGAAGCGGCTGACTTCACTGGTCGGGTCCATGAAGTCGATGCTCTTGACGGCATCGTGCACCTGGCTCTGCGCCTGGGCGGTCTTGGCCCGGGCCACCAGCTCATTGCGCTTGTTGGAAAGCTCATGCAGCTTGTTCTTCATCTGGTTCAAGCCGGTCTTGAGCTTGTCAACCACTTCGCTCTGCGCTGCGATGTTCGGCTCCGCGGCGCGTGCCTCGTTCTCGGCGGAGATCTGGCGCTGCAGCGCCACCTTGGCCAGGTCGTCGAACTTCTGTGCGTCCACCGGGTCCCCGGCGGCACGGAACTCGTCCGCCTTGCGGCTGGCCGCCAGGGCCTTCGTGCCCCAATCCTGCGCCGCCTTCACATCCTGGTTGTAGTCGTCCTGCAGCATGCGCAGGTTTCCGATGGTTTGCGCCACAGCGGACTCGGCTTCGGCGATGTTGTTGGTGTAGTCACGCACCATCTGGTCCAGCATCTTTTGCGGGTCCTCCGCCTGGTCCAGCAGGGTGTTGATATTGGCCTTCGCCAGCATCGCTATGCGGCCAAAAATGGACTGCTTTGCCATCGTTCTACCTTTCATTCCGCCTATGGTGTTCCAAAATCGTTGTGCTGTTGGTGCTTGGGCTTCAGCCTGTCAAAGTTCGCGGCCCACCGCTACCTGCTCCGCCGAAACAGGCGAAACGGGGGGGGGTGTCCCTGGCAACCTTGGCCGATTTGCCGGGTTCCGTCGGGCGGCAGTTGCCTGCCGCCCGACGCAACGCCTCATCCTCAAAAACTTCGGTTCCGGGAAGCACTGGTCAGAGGACATTCCGGCATCGCGAACGGAAGGCCCGGTCGCCGGTCCCTGCGCTCCGGAGGGAATCAGAAGCTGCCGGAGTCCCCGCCGCCGAAGTCGCCGCCGCCGAAGTCGCC
>JAODMR010000079.1 GCA_025465475.1 Micrococcaceae bacterium | reverse complement strand
CCCGACCGCGAAGATCTACAACCCGAACGGCCAGAACTACCTGTCCGTGGACCGCGACCTTGTCCTGGCCTACAAGGAATCCATTGCCGGCCAGATCGTGCACGCAGGCATCAACGAGGCCGGTTCCGTCGCGGCGTTCACCGCTGCCGGCACCGCCTACGCCACGCACGGCGAACCGCTGATCCCGATCTACGTGTTCTACTCGATGTTCGGTTTCCAGCGCACCGGTGATGCCATTTGGGCGGCCGCTGACCAGATGACCCGCGGCTTCCTGATCGGTGCGACCGCCGGCCGGACCACCCTCACCGGTGAAGGCCTGCAGCACGCCGACGGGCATTCCCCCATCCTGGCTTCGACCAACCCCGCCGTCGTCAGCTACGACCCGGCGTATGGGTACGAAATCGGCGTCATCATGCGGGACGGGCTCAACCGCATGTACGGACCCGATTCCACGGACCGTAACCTGATGTACTACCTGACGGTCTACAACGAGCCGATCCTGCAGCCTGCAGCGCCGGCCGAATTGGACACCGAAGGCATCATCAAGGGCATCTATCTGCTCGCTCCGGCCAAGATCGACGGACCCCGCACGCAGTTGCTCGCCTCGGGCGTTTCGGTGCCCTGGGCCCTGGAAGCCCAGGCCGTCCTCGCCGAGGACTGGGGCGTTTCCGCGGATGTCTGGTCGGTCACGTCCTGGAGCGAGCTGCGCCGGGACGGCCTGGCCGCCGAAGAGGAAGCGTTCCTCAATCCCGAAGCGAAGCCGCGGACACCGTTCGTGACCCAGCAGCTTGCCGGTGCCACCGGGCCCGTGGTCGCCGTGAGCGACTACATGAAGGCCGTGCCGGACCAGATCCGCCAATTCGTGCCCAACGAATTCGCGACCCTGGGTGCCGACGGTTTCGGTTTCTCCGACACCCGTCAGGCGGCCCGCCGCTTCTTCAAGATCGACACGCACTCCATCGTGGTCCGGGCTCTGGAACTGCTCGCCCGCCGTGGAGAAGTCGATGCCAAGGCACCCATGCAGGCCATCGAGAAGTACCGGCTGCACGACGTCAACGCCGGCACCACCGGCGTCGTGGGCGGCGACAGCTAAGCCCGCACCGAAGTAACCGGCAGGTGCCGGTTACTTCAGCTTTCCCAGTAGCCCAACGGGCGGCCGGCTTCCGCCGGCCGCCCGTTGGCGTTCCCCCAGGGTTCCGATCCAGTCGTGCCGATTTGTAGTGTTCGCACAAATGGAGCCGCCGGGTGCGGGGCCGTATGCTGTCTTGAATGGCCCAGTTCCAGCTTTCCCCCGAACCCCCGACGACGGCGGCCAGCACCGCTGCGCCGCAGTCCCTCACCCTGGACCGGCTCCGGGCCAACGTGGGTCATCTGTCGACCACCACACTGAAGGAACTGGAGCAGTCGCTGCCCTGGTACCGCAGGCTGAGCGCCGATGAGCGCTCCGCCCTGGGCATGGTGGCGCAAAACGGCATCGCGGCCTTCGTCTCCTGGTACCAGCGGCCGTCCTCCCCGGCCTGGGTGCTCAGCGACGTGTTCGGGACGGCCCCGACGGAACTGACCCGATCCATCAGCCTGCAGCGGGCACTGCAGCTGATCCGGACCGTGGTGCAGGTGGTGGAGGACCACGTTCCCGAACTGGCGCCGAAAGCTGAACAGGGCGCGCTGCGTGAAGCGGTGCTGCGCTACTCTCGGGAAGTCGCGTTCGCCGCCGCCGACGTTTACGCCCGGGCAGCGGAAACCCGCGGATCCTGGGACACGCGGCTGGAAGCGCTCATCGTGGACGCCATCCTGCGCGGCGAGGACAACGACTCACTGCGCTCCCGGGTCGCCGCCCTGGGCTGGAAGTCGGATTCCGGCTTCACCGTCATGGTGGGGGCCTCACCCACGGAAACGACGGCGGGATTCGTCGCCGACCTGCGCCGGGCCGCAGCCCGGCACGCCGAAGACGCCCTGGTCGGCATCCAGGGTGACCGGCTGATCCTGGTGTTGGGTGGCCTGAATGACCAGGACACCTCCTACCTCCGGCTCAGCGAGCTGTTCGGTCCCGGACCTGTCGTTTACGGGCCGCTGGCCGGGTCGCTGCTGGAGGCCAGCGCCTCCGCGCATGCCGCGTTTGCCGCCCTCGCCGTCGCCCGCGCCTGGCCGGCGGCGCCGCGCCCCGTCGCCGCTGACGACCTGTGGCCGGAGCGGGTGATTTCCGGCGACGAATCTGCGCGACGGGCCCTGGTCAAGAACATCTACCGGCCGTTGCTGGCAGCGTCCAATGGACTGGTGGAGACCCTGACCACATACCTTCAGCTGGGGCACTCCCTGGAGGCCACCGCCCGCGAACTGTTCGTGCACGCCAACACCGTCCGCTACCGGCTGCGACGCGTCTGCGACGTGACCGGCTGGGACCCGCTGGTGCCACGGGAAGCGTTCGTACTGCAGACGGCGCTAGTTGTGGGCAGACTCGCCACATCCGCCAAGACACCCCCCGAGCGGGCGACCGGGCGAAACTGACGGCGCTCCGACGTCGGTCAGTGCCGTGCCGGAGGGGTGGCTCGTTGTAGAGTTCCTACAAAGTGACTTCTTGAGCTTGGTGTCTGGAAACACCAGAAAACCTCCTCCTCTTTGGAAAGCTGGTAACGTGCTTGCGATCGTGTGCCCAGGACAGGGCTCCCAAACCCCCGGATTCCTTGCGCCCTGGCTGGAACTGCCCCAGGTAGCCGAGCAGCTACAGGCGCTCAGCGACGTGGCGGGCCTTGACCTGGCCGCCCACGGCACCACGTCCGACGCCGAAACCATCAAGGACACGGCAGTCGCCCAGCCCCTCATCGTCGCAGCCGGCCTGATCGCTGCCCGCGCCCTGCTCGGCGGGAACTCCGCTGGCGGGCCGATCGTGCTGGCCGGACACTCCGTGGGCGAGATCACGGCAGCCGCCCTGGCCGGAGTGCTCACCGAGGAAGAGGCCATGCGCTTTGTCCGGGAGCGGGCCAACGCCATGGCCGCAGCCGCCGCCAGCACCCCCACCGGCATGAGCGCCGTTGTCGGCGGCGCCCCGGAGGACGTGTTGGCCGCCATCGAGGCCGCTGGCCTCACCCCCGCCAACATGAACAGCAAGGGCCAGACCGTCGCCGCCGGCACCCTGGAACAGCTCGCCGAGCTCGCCGCGAACCCCCCGGCCAAGGCCAGGGTCATTCCGCTGCAGGTGGCAGGCGCCTTCCACACCCGCCACATGGCACCTGCCGTGTCCGTCCTGGAGGCCCTCTCCCCGGTCTTGGTGCCGCAAAACCCAACCGTGCCGCTGCTGTCCAACTTCGACGGCAAAGCGGTCCAGGACGGTCCGCAGGCCGTGGCCAGTCTCATTGCCCAGGTGTCCCGTCCAGTGCGCTGGGACCTGTGTATGGACACCCTGGTCCGCATGGGTGTGACCGGCGTGATCGAACTGGCCCCGGCCGGAACCCTCGCAGGCCTGGCCAAGCGGGGCATGCCCGGAGTTGCTACCGTTGCGGTGAAGGGCCCGGAGGATCTGGATGCTGCCCGCGAACTGCTCGCCGCAGCACAGCGGCAGGACAGCGCCCTGGCCGAGCAGGAAGAAGGAACAGAGTGAGCACGCCCACGTTGAAGCAGACCCAGCTCCGGGAGCACACCCGCATTCTGGGCATCGGGTCCTACCGGCCGGACATCATCGTCACCAATGACGACGTCTGCCAGTGGATCGACTCCTCGGACGAGTGGATCCGCCAGCGGACAGGCATTGTCACCCGGCACCGAGCCCCCGCCGACGTCAGCGTCATAGACATGGCGGAGGGTGCGGCCCGCGAGGCCATCACCCGGGCGGGCATCGAACCGTCCCAGCTGGGCGCCGTCATCGTCTCCACGGTCACGCACCCGTTCGCGACGCCGTCGGCCGCGTCCCTCCTCGCTGATCGGCTGGGGGCCACCCCTGCCCCTGCCTACGACGTTTCCGCCGCGTGCGCCGGCTACTGCTACGGCATCGCGCAGGCGGACGCACTGGTTCGGTCCGGCACCGCTGACTACGTCCTGGTGATCGGCGCAGAGAAACTGTCCGATGTCATCGACAACCACGAACGCACCATCTCGTTCCTGCTCGGTGACGGTGCCGGCGCCGTCGTCATCGGTCCCGCCGATCAACCGGGCATCGGCCCGACCGTGTGGGGATCAGACGGCTCCAAGTGGGACGCCATTGGAATGACGCACTCCCTGCTGGAGGTCCGCAACCGCGGCGCGGCCGACAAGCAGGCCGGCCCCGCCGACGGGCTCGACGCCGGTGCCGCCGCGGAGACATCCATGACCCTGTGGCCCACCCTGCGCCAGGACGGGCAGACGGTGTTCCGATGGGCGGTGTGGGAGATGGCCAAGTCGGCCCAGCAGGCGCTGGACGCCGCAGGCATAACCGCCGCCGACCTTGCCGCGTTCGTGCCACACCAGGCAAACATGCGCATCATCGATGAACTGGCCAAGCAGCTGAAGCTGCCCGAATCCGTGGTGATCGCCCGCGACATCGCCGACGCCGGCAACACTTCCGCCGCATCCATTCCACTGGCGACGTACCGGTTGCTGGAGGAACACCCCGAACTCAGCGGCGGCCTGTCGCTGCAGATCGGTTTCGGCGCAGGACTGGTCTTTGGTGCCCAGGTAGTGGTGCTGCCCTAGTTAGACTTCCCTTGCGGAAAGCCTGAAAACGATTCGGACCGCAACCGCGGCCCGAAACAACTGCCCTATCGGCCGACGCCGACCCGGGTGAACAAGAAAAGGAGCCAACAATGGCTAGCAACGAAGAGATCCTGGCCGGACTGGCTGAAATCGTCAACGAGGAAACCGGACTGGCCCCTGAGGCTGTTGAGCTGGACAAGTCCTTCACCGACGACCTGGACATCGACTCCATCTCCATGATGACCATCGTCGTGAACGCCGAGGAAAAGTTCGGCGTCCGCATCCCGGACGAGGAAGTCAAGAACCTCAAGACCGTCGGCGACGCCGTCAACTTCATCGCCGGAGCCCAGGCTTAAGTCTGCTCCCGCAGCGGTTCAGCGAAAGCCGATCCGCACTTGGTACCGCTCCGGCGGACCAGGGTGGCTGGCCGGAGCACCGGCCAGCCACCTCCCCGCATCATCCGCGGCACCTCCGGAATCCGGCTCCGCCACCCCCATTGCTTCAGGAAGTAGAGACATGGCCCGCAAAGTAGTCATCACCGGACTTGGCGCCACCACGCCCATCGGCGGGGACGTGCCGACCATGTGGAAGAACGCGCTGATCGGCGTGTCGGGTGCGCACACCCTTGGGGACGAGTGGGTGGAAAAGTACCAGCTTCCCGTGCACTTCGCCGCCCGCGTCACGGTTCCGGCCGACCAGGTCCTGACCCGCGTCGAGGCCAAGCGCCTTGACCCCTCCAGCCAGTTCGCCGTCATTGCCGCCCGTGAGGCCTGGAAAGATTCCGGCCTCACGACCGTCGACAACGACCGCTTCGCCGTCGCCTTCGCCACGGGCATCGGCGGGGTCTGGACCCTGCTCGACGCCTGGGACACCCTGCGCGAGAAGGGCCCGCGCCGGGTGCTGCCCATGACGGTGCCGATGCTTATGCCCAATGGGGCCGCCGCTGCCGTCAGCCTGGACCTGGGCGCCCGCGCCGGCGCCCACACCCCCGTCTCCGCCTGTGCCTCCGGGACCGAGGCCTTGCACCAGGGCTTGGAGCTTATCCGGTCCGGCAAAGCAGACATTGTCATGGCCGGCGGCGCCGAAGCCGCTATCCACCCGCTGCCGCTCGCAGCGTTCTCCTCGATGCAGGCCCTGTCGCGCCGCAACGATGACCCCGAACACGCTTCACGCCCCTACGACATAGACCGCGACGGGTTCGTCATGGGTGAAGGAGCGGGGGCGCTGGTGCTGGAGGCCGAAGAGCACGCCCTGGCCCGCGGCGCCCGCATCTACGGCGAACTCGCTGGAACCTCGGTCACCGCCGACGCGTACCACATCACCGCTCCGGATCCCGAGGGCCTGGGCGCCACCCGCGCCCTGAAGGCTGCGCTCTTCGACGCCCGCGCGCAGGCGCAGGACGTCGTGCATGTGAACGCGCATGCCACTTCCACCCCGGTGGGTGACCGGCCCGAGTACACGGCGCTGAAGGCAGCGCTGGGCGACCACGTGGACAACGTGGCCGTCTCCGCGACCAAGTCGCAAACCGGACACCTGCTGGGTGCTTCCGGCGCAGTGGAAGCCGTCATGACCGTCCTGGCCGTGTACGAGCGTAAGGCGCCCACCACGATCAACCTGGAAAACCAGGATCCGGAGATTCCGCTGGACGTCGTCACCACCGCCCGGGATTTGCCGGCCGGGGACATTGTGGCGCTCAGTAACTCGTTTGGTTTCGGCGGGCATAACGCCGTCGTCGTGGTCCGGAACGTCTAACAGCTGACCTGGACGAGCTGTGCTGGATAAACGAAGGAGCCGGTCCCCTAGGGACCGGCTCCTTCGTTGCTATGGAGTGTTGGTGGGTTCAGCCGCTGGCGCTAACGCACGCTGGGCGCCCCCAGGTCTGGGCCCACTCGGTTGCCTTGGGTGAGCGCTGGTCTCATAAACCGGCCGCTGCTGCTCGCTTTCAGACATCCTTGGGGCCATGGTTAGCCTCGGATTCCTAAGCGGGCCGATACTGATTGCCTTCGGACAGCCCTGGGCCCCGTGGTTAGCCGACCTGATGCAGCCAGCGGACGGGCGCACCCTCGGCCGCGTGCCGGAAGGGCTCGAGTTCTTCGTCCCAGGCTTCACCGAGGGCGAGCGATAGTTCGTGGTAGACCGCTGAGGGGTCACCGGCACCGGCCTCGTAGGCGTAACGGATACGGTCCTCAGAGACCATGATGTTCCCGTGTACGTCGGTCACCGCGTGGAAGATTCCGAGTTCCGGGGTGTGGGACCATCGTCCGCCGTCGACGCCGGCACTGGGTTCCTCGGTCACCTCATAACGGAGATGGGCCCAGCCGCGGAGCGCGGAGGCGAGCAGCGCGCCGGTCCCCTGCGGTCCTGTCCAGGCGAGTTCGGCGCGAAACATTCCCGGTGAAGCAGGTTGGGGCGTCCAGGCAAGATCGGTGCGCTTGTCCACGACCGAGCCCACCGCCCACTCGATGTGCGGGCACAGCGCAGTAGGGGCTGAGTGCACGAAAAGGACACCGCGCGTGTTCACAACAGACATTCCATCCTCCAGAGCTGTAGGTACGTCTTCCCCCACGACCTTCGAGATGGATTCAGTAGTCCGGAATAAGGTGGCGCGGGCCGCAGTGCGGTCCCCTTAAACTGGTGAGCGCCGTTTTTCAACTGCGCTCTCTCACATTGTGCCGCAGGCGCGGAGTTTACGCCAGTGGTGTTGGCGCCGCGGCCTCAGGCTCGTGGATGCGCCTGTTGATAGCTGTTGCGCAGCCGATCCACCGAGACGTGGGTATAGATCTGCGTGGTGGCAAGGCTGTTGTGCCCCAGGATTTCCTGAACCGAGCGCAAGTCGGCTCCCCCATCAAGCAAGTGTGTCGCTGCCGAGTGCCTCAGGGCGTGCGGCCCGGTGGCGGACGTGTCGCCAAGCGCCTGCAGCAGCCTCCCAACAACAGAACGGACCTGCCGCTGGTCAATACGGTGTCCCCGCGCACCCAGAAAAAGCGCCGGTCCACTGTTGGCGACGGCCAACGCCGGCCTGCCGGAGGTGAGCCAGTTCTGTACGGCTTCGGCGGCCGGAACGCCATACGGGACGGTGCGCTCCTTGTTGCCCTTTCCAATCACCCTCAGCGTGCGGCGTTCAGCGTTCAGGTCATCGACGTCGAGACTGGCGATTTCGCCGACGCGCAGGCCGGTGGCATAAAGGACCTCCACCATCGCCCGATTTCGTAGCGCGAGGGGGTCCCCGGTAGCCGACTGTAGAGCGAGGTCGGCGAAAAGTCTGTCGATCTGCTGCCGCTGCAGGACCCCCGGCAGGGTTTTGTCCCTCTTGGGTGCCTGCAGGCGCAGGGCCGGGTCTGTGGCAAGAAGTTCCTCGCGCATCGCCCAGGACGTGAAGCTCCGCGCAGTCGCCGCGCGCCGCGCAAGAGTGGCCCTGGACAAGCCCGACGCGCTTTGGTTTCCCAACCACCGTCGCAGCATCCCGAGGTCTAGGTCCGCGAGGGAGTCCACCCCCTCTTGGACGGCGAACACGAGCAGACTCTCTAGGTCGCCGCGGTAAGCACGGATGGTATGTGTCGAACGGGCCCTTTCCGCCACGAGGTACCGTTCGAACCCGTCCAGAGCGGCCTTCAATGGTTCAGGCAGCTCTGATTCGGTCATGATCCTACTTTGCGGTGCGATCCCATCCCCAGCAAGCCGCCCCGCCGTTGGTCAAGCCCGCCGAGACCCCACCGCTGGTCTTGCCCGTCGAGACCCCACCGCTGGTGATCTCGACAAGCTCGATCAACATCGAGCGGGGATCTCGACAAGCTCGATCAGCGGCTGGTCGATCAGCGGTCTAGCTGGTCCGGGTCGAACTGGCTCAGAGGGGAACCACCAAAATTGGTGCTGTCATTGCTACCGTCGACTTCGTCTTCGCCCGCGGGGTCACCGAAATCCACATCCTCTGCAGCTTCACCGATGGTGGGCTCCTCCGGGGGAACCTGCTCGTCCCCGTTCAGGTACCTCTCCTCCTCGGTGTCATCCCGCAGGGTCTGATCGGACTCGATGCCGGGTTCCCCTCCAAGAGCCGCGCCCGGTTCATCCTGCAGCAGCGGATCGTCCTGCCAACGGTCAGGATTCGTTTCTGCTGCGCCCGGGTACGCGTCGGGTCCTTCGCTGGAAAGCGGATCAAGTCCATCGGCGTCTCCTGTCACCGGGTCCAGCGCCCCTGCGGCTATGTCCTGTGGGTCCAGGTCCGGGTCGATGTCTTGCGGATCTGGGATGTTGTCCAGCGGGTCACCGGCGGAGTCGTCGGAGTACAGCAGATCGGGGGAAACAGCATCAACGTCGGCATCGGGAATGGCCTCGTCCTCGCCAACAATGGTCAAGTCCTGGTCGGGTAGGTTCTGCTCGGTCATGTCCGTGCCCTCTCGGTAGCTGGTTACGACTGTCCTGCAGTAGTAAGCCTACTGATCATTCCGGACCATCGCCAGTTAGGCCCGTCAGGGTCTGCGTCTCTTCCAGAGGCCGTCCCGCTGCTCCGCGAGGCCGAGAGCATCCAACCGCCCCAGTCCGGCGAGCACCGCAGCCAGGCTCAACCCGGCAACTGAACATAATTTCCCGACGCTCGTGGTGCTGTTCAGGGGAAGGGCGTCCATAAGCATTAGATCCTCCATCGTCAGCCCATCCTGTTCGAGTCTTGGAGCAGAACGGTCCTTCGTCAGGTGGTCCCCCATCGGAGCTGCCAACTCGGCTACGTCGGCAGCGTCGGTGACACAAACGGCGGCGCCTTCCCGCAGTAAGCGATGGCAACCTGCCGAGTTTGCCGAATAGACAGAGCCCGGAACAGCCGCCACTGCCCGTCCCAGGGACTCCGCGTGATGGGCAGTGCTAAGGGCACCGGATCTCCACCGCGCTTCCACAACGACGGTCACGGAGCACATAGCGGCAATAATTCGATTCCTTTGCAGAAAGCGGTATCGAGTAGGGCTGGAGCCGGGTGGCACTTCCGAAAGCAGGATCCCTTGAGAGGCTACGGTTCGCAAGAGATCCTCATTCCCCACGGGATAGTAGCGATCGAGCCCTCCCGCCATCACGGCGATGGTGGCCGGCGGTGCGTCGCGCTCCTCCGGTGAGGCCCCGTTGGCCTGAGCGGCCAGCGCTGCGCGATGAGCGGTGGCATCGATCCCGTAAGCGCCGCCGCTGATGACGGTGAAACCGCGTTGCACCAGCCCATGTGCCACATCACCCGTGACACTAGCTCCGTAGCTGGTACTGTCCCGGCTGCCCACCACTGCAATGCAGCGCCCGACTGACGGGAGCCGAGGGAGCACCCCCCGATACCAGAGCGCCATGGGTTCCAGTAGTCCTAGGTCGGACAGGGACTCAGGCCACAGCTCATCCTCTGGAATCAGTAGCCCTCCCCCAAACCGCCTGATAACTTCGAGATCCCGTTCAGGCGCCAGATCAGACAGGCGTGGCGACCACCGTGCCTTAGCCGTCGCCAGTCCAGGCCACGCTGTTGAGGCTCCGGCCTCGGCCAGAATGTCGGCAATTCCGCGTTCCAGGTATTCGTCGGCGGCAGTTTTGCCCTCAATGATGGACAGAGCGGCCGTCGGACCGGCGACGCGGATCAGCGCCAGCCCTGCCAGGTCGGAAGGTTGGATGACTCGCGTCAAGGCGGCCCTGGCGACTCGTTCCCCGCGCCAGCGGTCGGGGTTTGGCGTAGGCCGATTCTGTGTCTTTTCCTCCGAATGCGGCAGGGGTTCCACTGTGCTCATGCCGCCATCCCGTGTTGGCGCATGGTGAGCGCGATACCGATCTGATCGGGGCCTGGCTGCGGCTGGTCCTGCAGATCGCTGACAGTCCAAGCCAATCGCAGGACCCGGTCGTAGCCCCGCGCTGTCAGGGCGCCGCGTTCCATGGCACGGTCAAGCAGCGCAGTTGTACTGGCAGGAAGTCGTAAGCCGTTCCGCAAGAGTTTGCCTGGAACATCCGCGTTTCGTGCTGCTCCGGTGCCGGCAAGCCTAAGTCGTTGTCGCTCCCGCGCCACGTGAACTCGCCCCGCCACAGCAGCCGAGTTCTCATGAATCACCGGGTCAGACAATTCGGCCAGCGAAAGTCTTTGGACCTGGAGCTGGATGTCGACCCGATCGAGCAATGGGCCGGATAAGCGACCAAAGTACCGCCTTCTGGACATTGCGGTGCAGGTACATTCCATTCCCTTGCCGGTGGCCTTGCCACAAGGGCAGGGGTTTGCAGCAAGGACCAGTTGGAAGCGCGCCGGATAGGCGGCTGTGCCAGCCGATCGGTGAAGTATTAACTCTCCGCTCTCCAGCGGTTGGCGGAGTGCGTCCAAAACGCCGCGATCATACTCAGGCGCCTCATCAAGGAAGAGGACGCCGCGGTGTGCCTTGGACGCGGCCCCAGGGCGAGGTATGCCGCTCCCGCCGCCGATGATGGCTACCGTGCTCGCAGTGTGGTGAGGCCTCTCGTAGGGCGGCCGCCGGATCAGTTCCGAAACACTGCCATCGCGGCTATCCAGCGAATGGATCGCCGTCACCTCCATCGCCTCGAAGTCGTTTAGGTCCGGCAACAATCCTGGCAATCGCTCGGCAAGCATGGTTTTACCGGCACCCGGCGGGCCGACCAAGAGCAAGTGGTGCCCGCCTGCGGC
>JAODMR010000077.1 GCA_025465475.1 Micrococcaceae bacterium | reverse complement strand
GTCGTTGATCGAGCCCGTCGATACGCCTCGTTGATCGAGCCCGTCGAGACCAGGCCAGTCGTTGATCGAGCCTGTCGAGATCACGCCAGTCGTTGGTCGAGCCTGTCGAGATCACCGCCGCCGGGGTCTCGACAAGCTCGACCACCGGGGTCGTTGATCGAGCCTGTCGAGATCAGGCCAGTCGATGATCGAGCCTGTCGATGATCACCGCCGCCGGGGTCTCGACAAGCTCGACCACCGGGGTCGCCCGGGTCTCGACAAGCTCGACCACCGGGGGTCTCGACAAGCTCGACCACCGGGGGTCTCGACAGGCTCGACCAGCGGCGGGGTCGACCCGCGGGGGGTGGGGTTAGCGCTGGACGGCGCCGAAGCGGGTGGCGGCCAGGGCCACTGCTGCTTCCCTGGCGGAGCTGGCTTCTTCCGCAGTGAGGGTGCGGTCGGGAGCACGGAACCGCAGCCCGAAGGCCAGCGATTTGCTGCCCTGCTGAATTCCGGCGCCGTCATAGACGTCGAACAGGGACACGTCCTCGAGCAGCTCGCCGGCCCCTTCCCGCAGCGCCTCCCGAACATCTTCGGATGACACGTCTGCCGCCACCACGAGGGCGACGTCCTGGGTGGCCACCGGGAAGGTGGAAATGGGCCGGGCAACGATCACGTCGGCCGCCGCCTCAAAGAGGACATCGGCGTTCAGTTCCATCGCCGCCATCCGTGCGGGCAGGTCCATGCCGGCCAGCAGCTTCGGATGCAGTTCGCCGGCGAAGCCCACCAGTTCGCCGCCGCGCAGGGAGAGCTGCGCGGTCCGGCCGGGATGGAACGCCTGATGCGAGCCCTGGCTCACCACCACTTCCACTCCCAGGACGTCGCCGACCAGGGTGGCCAGGTTGACGGCGTCGGCCCAGTCCCACGCCCGCGGGGTGTGGTACGGAGCCGCCGGAGAATCCTTGCCGGTCAGCACCGCGCCAATGTGCAGGGGCTGGGCCGGCAGGCCCTGGTACAGCGAGTCCAGGACATCCTCGGCCGGGCGCACGCCCAGCGGCGGCAAGGTGGAAGTACCCATGGGTCCTTCGGGCAGGAACACCAGGCCGGCCTCGTACAGCGCCAGGTCGCGGAAGCCCCTGCCGTGGTTCCGGCGGGCCACCTCGAGCAGCCCTGGCAGGATTGACGTCCGCAGGTATCCGTGTTCCTCGCTAAGCGGATTAGCCAGCCGAATCTGTCCGGCCCCTGATTCAGCGTCGGCAGCACCGAACGTGTCATTGGCGGCCTTGGTGGCGAACGGATAGGCCAGCACTTCCACCAAACCGGAATCGGCCAGGGCCTGAAGCACGCGGCGGCGCTGCTGCTGGGCGCGGCTGAGTCCGCGGCCAGGCGGAGCCACGGGCAGTGTGGACGGGATCTTGTCGTAGCCCACCAGCCGGGCAATTTCCTCGGTCAGGTCCTCCGGCAGTTCCAGATCCTGGCGCCAGCTGGGCACCCGAACCTTGTAGCCGCCGTCGTCGGTGCTGACCTCTGCACCGATATCGGCCAGGGTGCCGCGGATCTGCTCCGCCGTGAAGTCGATGCCGACCCGCTGGGCAGGGAACTCGGCGGGCAGGGCAATGACCACCGGTGCCGGAGCTGTTCCCACATCCGTTGCGGTGTCCTCCGCAGTGCCACCGGCCAGTTCAACCAGCAGGTCGACGGCGCGTTGGGCCGCCTCGTCCGCGACGTGCCAGTCCACGCCCCGCTCGAAGCGCTTGGATGCCTCGGAGGGCAGCTTGTGGCGTCGGCGGCTTCGGGCGATGCTGACTTCCTCGAAGTGAGCCGCCTCGATCAGGATGGTCGAGGTCGCACTGCTGACCTCAGTCGAGGCACCACCCATGACTCCGGCGATCCCTATCGGGCCGGTGCCGTCGGTGATGAGCAGGTCTTCGGGGTCCAGCGTGCGCACTTTGTCATCGAGGGTGCGGAGGGTCTCCCCCGGTTGGGCGCGGCGCACCACAATGTCCCCGGACAACTTGTCCTGGTCGTAGAAGTGCAGGGGCTGGCCCAGCTCAAGCATGACGTAGTTGGAGATGTCCACCGGCAGGGAGATGGAGCGGATGCCGGCCAGGCGGAGTCGTGCTGACAGCCAGGGCGGGGTGGGTGCGCCGGCGTCGACACCGCGTACGGTGCGGGCTACGAAACGGTCGGCGCCCGGCTTGCCGTAGATGGGGGCGTCGTCCTGGATGCGGACGGGGTATCCGGGCGTCGAAGCGGCTGCTACGCGGACACCGGCGGCCGGGTCTGTGAAGTCCGTGCCGGTGGCGTGGGCGTACTCGCGGGCGACGCCCCGGATGCTGAAGCAGTAGCTACGGTCCGGAGTGACGTTGATTTCGGCGGCCTCGTCGTAAAGGCCGAGCAGCGCCAGGGCGTCGGTACCCAGCTCCGGGTCCAGCCCCAGCGTGCTGAGCACCAGGATGCCGTCATGGTCCTCGCCGATGCCCAACTCGCGGACCGAGGCGATCATGCCTGCGGAGACGTGGCCATACGTCTTGCGGGGCGAAATGCGGAAGTCCCCGGGCAGCACGGCGCCGGGCAGCGTCACCACGACCTTGTCACCGACCTCGAAGTTGTGGGCACCGCAAACGATGCCCTGCACACCGGAGGGGTCGATTCCATCGCCCTCGAGGGTTTGCTGCTGCCCCTCGGGGACAACGCGCACCTGACACCAGTTGATGGTCTTGCCGTTGCTTTGGGGTTCCTTGACCAGCGACAGCACCTGGCCCACCACGATGGGTCCCTGCAGGGCATCCATCGGCCGATGAACGGCTTCTTCTTCCAATCCCACCTTGACCAGCTCTGCCATGACGTCCTCGGCGGTTGCATCCGCCGGCACCTGCGCGTATTCGCGCAGCCAGGAAAGAGGTATACGCATGTCTTAGATCTCCATCCCGAAGTGCTCGCTGAACCGTACATCGCCTTCGATCATGTCGCGCATGTCCGAAACCTCGTTGCGGAACATGAGGGTGCGCTCAATGCCCATGCCGAAGGCGAAACCTGAGTAGACCTCCGGGTCGATGCCGGCCGCCCGGAGAACCTTGGGGTGGACCATTCCGCAGCCACCCCACTCGATCCAACGGGGGCCGCCCTTGGCGCCCGGGTGCCAGATGTCCAGTTCCGCCGACGGTTCGGTGAACGGGAAGTAGTTTGGCCGCAGCCGGATGCCGGCACCTTCGCCGAACATCTGCCGGGCGAAGTGTTCCAGCGTGCCGCGGAGGTCCGCCATGGACAGGCCCTTGTCGATGGCCAGGCCCTCGAACTGGTGGAACACCGGGGTGTGCGTGGCGTCCAGTTCGTCGGTGCGGAAGACCTTGCCGGGGCACAGCACGTAGATGGGCAGCTCGCGTTCCAGCATGGACCTGACCTGCACCGGTGAAGTGTGGGTCCGCAGCACAAGGTGCGCTTCGGGCGGCTCGACGAAGAAGGTGTCCTGCATTTCCCGGGCCGGGTGGTCCGGGCGGAAGTTCAGCGCATCAAAGTTGAACCACTCGGACTCCAGTTCCGGTCCTTCGGCGATCTCCCAGCCCATGCCGACGAAAATGTCGCTGACCCGTTCCTGCAGGATGGACAGCGGATGCCGGGCACCTGCCCGACGGCGGCGCGGAGCGGCGGTGACGTCGACGGTCTCCTCCACGAGGATCCGGGCAGCGTCCTCTGCCTCCAGCTCGGTGGTGCGGGCTGCGAGCGCCTTGTTGACCCGTCCCCGGGAGGCGCCCATCAGCTTTCCTGCCACTGCTTTTTGGTCCTTGGGCAGGGCGCCGATGCTGCGGTTGGCCAGGCTCAGCGGAGACTTCTCCCCCGTGTGGGCGAGCCGGGCGACCTTCAGTTCCTCCAGCGTGGCGGCCGCGGCAATGGCCGCCAGAGCGTTCCCGACGGCGGCGTCGATGGCCGCCTCGTCGGTGGGGTCCGGGGCGTCGACGACGGCGGTCGATGGCGGCGTCTGCGCCGTGATGTCAGGCATGTGCTGTTTGTACCTCAGCTCGATCGGACAGGAAGGCAGGCGGAACCCACCCGGTCCAGTCTAGTGGACGGTCCGCCGGAAGCCCGGAGCCTGAGGCGTCGGCCGGTAAGCCGGCGCCGGCTGCGCCGTAGCCTGGGGCGGCGCCGGGACGGCGGGCTGCGACCCCATCGTAGGATGACCGCATGAAGGCCTTCCACCTGCTGCGCGCCGGCGCTAACCTGCTGAACCTGTCCACGGCGTGCGGCGTGCTGCTGGCGTCAGTAACCGGGACCGGGCTGGAGCGGGGACCACAGGGCCTGCTGCTGGGAACCGGGTACCGGCCGCGGCTGCCCAAGGCGGGCGCCTTCACCGTCGGCAATGTGGTGCTGTACCGTGCCGACCGGGCATTCATCGACGCCCATCCGGACCTGTTGTCGCACGAGGCGGCGCACAGCACCCAGTACGCCGTTTGCCTTGGCCTGCCCTTCCTGCCGCTCTACGGCGCCTGCGCCGCCTGGTCCCAATGGCGCACGGGCAATCCCGGCAGCCGGAACGTCTTCGAACGGGCCGCCGGCCTGGGGCGCGGCGGGTATCCCGAGCCGCGGACCAGCAAATCCAGGCGGGAGAGGCCCTGGCCGGACAGCCGTCGGCAGGGCATCGGGAAGCCGGGCGGGTTCCGGGTCAGGCGGGTTGCTGGTCCGTTACGGAAATATCGCGCTTGAGGATTTTGCCCGTGGGTCCCTTGGGCAGCGCATCGACGATCTCGACCCGTCGGGGGTACTTATACGCGGCTACCCGGTCCCGCACGAAAGCCTGGATGTCGGCGGCAACCTGGGAAGGGTCGCTTGCATCAACGTCGTCGTTGAGTGCGACGACGGCGATGACCTCCTCCCCGTGCAGCGGATCCGGGCGGCCGATCACTGCGGCCTCGGCCACGGCGGGGTGTTCGTAGAGGACTTCCTCGATTTCCCGCGGATACACGTTGTAGCCCCCACGCAGAATCATGTCCTTCTTGCGGTCAACGATGAAGAACACGTGGTCTTCATCTTCCCGTGCCAGGTCGCCGGTCCGGAACCAGCCGTCAGGAATGGCAGCTGCCGTGGCCTCCGGATTGTTCCAGTACCCCTTCATCACGTAGCCGCCCGCAACCGCCAGCTCCCCCACCTCGCCGACCGGAACGTCCGCGCCCTGGTCATCGACCACGCGCAGCCGGGCCCCCTGCACGGCGGTGCCTATGGAGCCCGGTTTGCGGACGCCGTCTAACTGGTTGAAGCACACAACGGGCGAGGTCTCGGAGAGGCCGTAGCCTTCCAGCAGCGTGGCATCAAAAGCGCTTTCGAAGCCCCGCAGGACTTCCAGCGGCAGCGCGGCTCCACCGGAGGCGGCCAGGCGCAGGCTGGACACGTCGAAGCGGTTCGGATGAGCCTTGAAGGCCTGCAGCAACGCCACATACATGGTGGGAACGCCCTCCATGATGGTCACCTTGTCCCGCTGCAGTATCTCCAGGGCCTTGAGGGGTTCGAAGCGGGGCAGCAGGGTAACGGTCGCTCCGCCGAGGATGGCCGAGTTGAGCGCGCAGGTTTGCCCGAAGACGTGGAAGAACGGCAACCCGCCAAAAATCACGTCACCCGGTGAGGTTGAGAAGAGGCGCCGGGAGCAGTGGGCGTTGCTCAGCAGGTTTGAATGGGTCAGCTCGGCACCTTTGGGCCTGCCCGTGGTGCCGGAGGTGTACAGAATGACCGCGGTGTCGTTCTCGGCGACCTCTGCCACTTCAGCCTCGGGATTCAGGCCGCCCAGGGAACGTGCGAGGTCGGTGTCGATCGAAATCACCTCCGCGCCGGCTGCGGCAGCGCCGTGTTCCACCTCGCCCTTCACTCCTTCCCAGGCGAAGGCGATCCGGGCGCCGGAGTCCATCAGGTGGTATTCGACTTCACGCGCTTTCAGCAGCGGGTTCAGGGGCACCACGACGGCTCCGTGCCGCAGGATTCCGTAATAGAGGGCGGGCATCAAGGGAAGATTGGGACTGATCAGGGCAACCCGGTCACCGCGCGCCACGCCCCGGTCCCGGAGGAGGCCTGCCACGGAGGCGCTCAGTTTCTCCAGGGCCCCGTAGCTCAATTCGACGTCGTCCATCTTCAGGGCGATGGCGTCCGGATGCGCGCCGGCGGAAGAGATCAGAATGGTCGCCAGGTTTGGCATGGCAAGCTCCTTTGCTTGAGGGCGTCAAGTGGCGACCGACATCGGGTCGGAGGATTTCCTGCCCGGCCGTGGCACGCCAATGGTCCTAGGCTAACCTGCCCGACCGCGACGCCCGTACGCCGGGCCTTGCATGGGATTCGAAGATGTGTTCGAATAAGGACCATGCGTTGGGAAGGCCAGCAACTACAGCAATCGGAACGCCGGTCCGACCATGGCGCATTGGAGCTTGGGGCATCCGACCCTGGTGCACCGAATTCTGGTGCATCGAATTCTGGTGGCGGAAGCCTGCCAGGGCAAGGCGGGCTGGTGGGGACCGACCCCCTGCTGCCACTCATCGGTCTGGTGCGCTCCGTGTCGACGCCCGAGTTCGCCGGCATGACCTTCCACGAGGTGGTCTCCAAGTCGGTACTGAACAAGGTTCCCGCCGGCTCCCGCATGCCGTTTTCCTGGACCATCAACCCCTATCGGGGCTGTTCCCACGCCTGCGTGTATTGCTTTGCCCGCAAGACACACACCTATCTGGACTTCGACCCCGGGATGGATTTCGACAGCCAGGTGGTGGTCAAGGTGAACGCCCCGGAGGTGCTGCGCCGCGAACTGGCGAAGCCGTCCTGGACCCATCAGCATGTCGCACTGGGCACGAACACCGACCCTTACCAGCGCGCCGAGGGCAGATACCGCCTGATGCCGGGCATCATTGGCGCCCTGGCCGAATCCGGGACACCCTTTTCCATTCTCACCAAGGGCACCCTCCTGGCTCGCGACCTGCCGTTGCTGAAGGAAGCCGGAAGGCAGGTACCCCTGGGCATGGGCATCTCCCTGGCCCTGACAAATGAGGCGCTGGCCAAAACCCTTGAGCCCGGCACGCCCGGACCCCGCGCCCGCCTGTCCCTGATCAGCAGGCTTCGCGAGGCTGGCCTGCCGTGCGGGGTGTTGGCAATGCCCATCCTTCCCTGGCTGACGGACAGCGACGAGGCGTTGGATGACCTCTTTGGCGCTTTAGCCAAGGCCGGAGCAACCGGTGTCTCTGCGGGTGCCCTTTACCTGAAGCCCGGCACGCGGGAATGGTTCATGCAGTGGCTTGCACGGGAACACCCGGCGCTGGTTGGGAAATACCGCCGCCTCTATGGAACCGGTTCCTATGCGGACAAGGAATACAAGGTGTGGTTGGCGGGCCGGGTCCGATACTTCAAGAACCGGCACGGGTTCGGCGGCGGAGGCAGCTTCCGGTACCGCAGCAGCGGCGAGGAATCGGAGTATCCGGCAGGAACCCTGCCGGACATGTCAGCACCTACCCGGAGGCAGCAGTCAAAGTCCGTCATGCCCGAACCAACATTGTTCTGACCTTTTTTCGGCCCATACCTCCAGTGCGCCAAGGGGCAGGCGTAGGGTCATATCCGTGAACGAAGCGACAGCGGATGTGCTGGTGGTGGGCGCGGGTCCGGCGGGGTTGACGGCGGCCGTGCGGCTCGCGCTGGCGGGCTGCAGCGTGCTGATTGTCGATGCCCTGGCGGAAGGCCAGAACACGTCCCGCGCCGCAGTGGTTCATGCCAGGACGCTGGAGGTCCTGGACGACATCGGGGTTGCCGACGAAGTGATGGCCCAGGGCCTGCAACGGCGGGCGTTCGACTTCAGGGCCTCCGGACGGCTGCTTGCCACGCTGGATTTCTCCGTGCTGTCCACCCGCTTTCCGATGGTGGTTTTCATTTCCCAGGCCACCACCGAGCAGCTGCTGCTGGCCCGATTGAACAACCTGGGCGTCGCGGTGCAGCGGCCGCGCAGGCTGACGGGCCTCCGGCAGGACCGGCATGGGGTCACCGCCACCCTGGACAACGGCGAAATGCTTTCGGCGAGGTATCTCGTGGGAGCTGATGGAATGGGCAGTACCGTCCGGGAACTGTCCGGCATCAACTACGCCGACGCCGGCCGGCGGGGCTTCACTGACGAGGCGGAGTTGGTCCTGGCGGATATGGTGCTGGAACCCCGGGATGGCGCGGCCAGGACTGTGGCCGCTGCCGGGGATGGTCCGGATGGGTTGCCCGCATCAATCAACATCTCCCCCCAGGGGTTGCTGATCGCTGTGCCGTTGCCTGGCGGGCGCGTCCGTGTCGTCGCGGAAGTCGATCGGGCTCCCGAATTCCCTGATGCGGCGTATTTGGAGCAGCTGCTTCGCCAGCGCGGACCTGCCGACCAGCCCTCCAGGGTCCGGGAAGTCGTATGGTCGTCGCGGTTCCGGATCCACCACCGGATCGCCTCAACCTTCCGGTCCGGGCGGGTCCTGCTCATCGGCGACGCTGCCCATGTTCATTCACCGGCCGGGGGCCAGGGCATGAACCTAGGTATCCGGGACGCGGTGGCAGTGGGCAGTGCACTGGCCGCCGTCCTTGCCGGTGCGGATCCGCAGACGCTCGACGCTGTGGCACAGCAGCGGCGCCAGCGGGCCGCCCGGGTGATTGCGCTGACTCAACGGCTCAGCCGGTTGGCCCTGATGGCACCGGTGCTGCGGCCGACACGTAATGTCGTCATCCGGCTGGTGGGCCGCGTGCCCCTGGTTCGGAAGCGCCTGGCGTTCACCCTGGCGGGGCTGGACGACACCTGGCCTGCGGGGCAAGGAAAGCTCTGACGCGGAAACGGCACCCCGACGCCACGAATCGCCGGACGCCTGCCTAGCCCAGCTCGGCGACGGCGGCCCCGGCGGCCCCGGCGCTCGCGGCGGCGACGGCGGCATCGGCCGCTGCCAGAAGCGCCTGAACTATGGGGTAGTCGGCGGGGATCCAGGGCAGGGCGAGCAGGTCCGCTACGTTTCCCAACTGCATCCACCGCACTTCGTCATGGTCCTGCAGGGGTTCCGGGGAACCCTCGGCCAGCTCCGCCAGCCAGACCCGCATGACCGCTTTGGCGTTCAACGGCCATCCCCGGGGGTCGGGGCCGATCAGTTCCTGGCCCAGGATCACCTGGACTCCCAACTCCTCGCCCAGCTCCCGCCGCAGCGCCGCCTGATCCTCTTCGCCGGGCTCGACCTTGCCTCCGGGGAATTCCCACATGCCGGCGAACTGGGGTGGGGAGGTGCGCCGCGCGGCCAGGAGGCGCCGGGGCTGTCGCAACGAATCCACGATGGCTCCGCCGACGATTTGCTGGGGCTCAGTCATCGGCCCAGTCTAGTTTGGCCAGTCTGGTTGGATCGCCACCGGAAGGGACTCCAACCGGGTGAAGCCCGGCCATGGGACCTAGACTGAAGGAGGACAGCGTGGTTCGATCCCTTTCCTTCCTGATCCCTTCCGAGGATGCGCATGAGCCGACTGCTTGAGTCCACCACAACTGCCCCCACCACGTCGCACGTTACCGCTGCCATCGTCTCCCTGGCGGTGGGAGGGTTCGGCATTGGCACCATAGAGTTCGCCATGATGGGGCTGCTGCCCAATGTCGCCGACGGCGTCGGGGTCAGCATTCCGCAGGCCGGGCAGCTGATTTCCGCTTACGCCCTTGGCGTGGTGGTGGGCGCGCCCGTGCTGGCCGCGTTGAGCGCCAAGTTGCCCCGGAAAACCCTCGTGCTCGGCCTCATGGCACTGTTCACTCTCGGGAACGCGTCGTCGTTTTTCGCCCCCGATTTCGGTTCCCTGCTGGTCACACGGTTCCTGGCCGGACTGCCGCACGGCGCGTATTTTGGTACGGCGGCAGTGATTGCCGCGTCCCTGGTGGCACCCACCAAGCGTGGCAGGGCAATTTCGATGGTCATGCTTGGACTTTCCGTCGCCAACGTCATCGGTGTTCCTGCCGCCACCCTGCTGGGCCAGCAGCTGGGCTGGCGCCTGCTGTTCGTGCTGGTGGCCCTGATTGGACTGGTCACCCTGGTGTGCATCTGGCGTTATGTTCCGCACCAGAAGGCAGCGGCGGATGCCAGCATCCGCACCGAGCTCGGTGCCCTGAAGCGGTTGCAGGTATGGCTGGCGCTGCTCGTGGGAATTGTCGGGTTCGGCGGTTTCTTCGCCGTGTACTCCTACATCGCGCCGACCATGACCGAAGTGAGCGGCATCCCGTCCACGGTCCTGCCGGTCGTCGTCGGGCTCTACGGGCTCGGCATGGTTGCCGGCAATGTTGTGGGCGGCCGGCTGGCGGACCGCTCGGTGATGGGCAGCATTTACCTGGGCATGCTGGTGGTGGTGGTCATGCTGCTCGTCTTCACCGTTGCGGTGCACGCGCCGTGGAGCGCCATGGTGATGGTGTTCCTCATTGGTGCCTCGGGGTCCATGCTGATGCCCGCCTTGCAGACCCGGTTGCTGGACGTGTCACCGGACGCACCCTCACTGGCGTCATCGCTTAACCACTCCGCGTTGAACATTGCCAACGCCCTTGGCGCGTTTTTGGGCGGACTGGTCATCGCGTGGGGCTGGGGCTACGTGGCCCCAGCCCTGGTCGGGGCGTTGCTGGCCGTGCTCGGCCTGGGTGTGGCGGCCCTCAGTGGGTTGCTGGACCGCCAGCGTTCCCCGCGTCAGCGTTGACTGCGGGTTCGACCGCGCCGGCCGCTGCGGATTCTGCCTTCGCCGGAGAGTAGATGTCCGGCTCCAGGTAGATAACCTTGGCCACGGGAACCGCAGCGCGCACCCGGCGCTCGGCCGCGTCGATCGCCTGTGCGACGGCGGCACCGGTAGCGGCATCCTGCACCGCGATTTTTGCGGCAACCAGCAATTCCTCGGGACCCAGGTGCATGGTCTTGAGGTGGATGACGCGGTCGACGCCGGGGCCGACCAGCGCGGCTTCGATGGCCCGGACGTCCTCGGCGGTGGCGGATTCGCCAAGCAGCAGGGATTTCGTCTCAATGGCCAGGACGATGGCCACCGCCACGAGGAGTAGGCCGATCAGCGCCGTTCCCGCCGCGTCCCATAGACCGTTGCCGGTGATGAGTGTCATGCTGACCCCAAACAAGGCAAAGACCAGTCCGGCCAGGGCCGCAGCATCTTCCAGCAGGACCACGGGAAGCTCCGGAGCCTTGGCGGTGCGGATGAACTGGCTCCAGCTGCGGGTTCCCCTGGTGTGGTTGGATTCCCGAATGGCGGTACGGAAGGAGAAACCCTCCAGGCCGATGGAACCCACCAGCACCACCAAGGGCACCCACGCCCATTCCGGCTCAATGCCGTGCGGGTCGTGCCACTTTTCGTAGGCCTCGTACAGAGCGAACAGGCCACCGACGCTGAAAAGCACGATGGAGACGATGAACGCGTAGATGTACCGCTCCCGGCCGTAACCAAAGGGATGCTGCGGGCTTGCCTGCCGTGCCGCGCGCTTCCCGCCCACCAGCAGCAGCAGCTGATTGCCGGAGTCAGCGACGGAGTGAATGGACTCCGCCAGCATCGAGGAGGATCGGGTGAGCAAAAAGGCGATGAATTTGAGCGCCGCGATCGACAAATTCGCGATCAGCGCGGCGACGATAGCTTTGGTTCCTCCGCCGGAAGACATGGGCACTCCTCAAGGGGTAAAAAGGACAAAAGCTCGAATAGGTTTCGGATCAACGGTACAGGCCGCCTGCTGGCCCACCAACCGGCCGCTCGCCCCTCCGCAATCAAGCGCCTTATGACCTAAAAAGCGGTCCCAAACGAGGGAAATTACAGGCCTGTTTGAAAGATGCGCGCAGTGCTAGTCTCGCAATTGTCAGCTGACCTGAAGGAGGAGTCATGGGTTTCATTGGATGGATCATTCTTGGACTCATTGTTGGCGCAATTGTTAAGGCCGTCATGCCCGGCAGGGTCGGAGGTGGTTGGGTTACCAGCCTGGTTCTCGGCGTTGTCGGAGCCATCGTTGGCGGCTGGATCGGAGACCTGCTGTTTGGTTCGGGCAAGATGGAGTTCTGGAACCTCGGCTCCTGGATTCTCGCCATCGTTGGCGGCTTGGTCGTGGCGGGCATCTACGGCGCCATCACCGGCCGGAACAAGAGCGTTACCAGATAGCCAGGAAGGAACAACAGCCATAGCTAAGGCCGGTCACGACAGTGACCGGCCTTAGCTATGGCTGTTGTTTATCCGCCAGGACGTCAAAAGGCGCCGGACGGACGCCGTCAGACGTCGTTGCGGCGCTGGGCACGGGCACTGGCGTACAGGCAGACGGTAGCCGCGGTACCGAGGTTCAAACTCTCCGCTGATCCATAGACGGGGACCGCCACGCGGTGGTCGGCCAGCAGCAGTTCCTCCTCCGACAGTCCCTGCGCCTCGTTCCCGAACAGCCACGCGGTGGGCCGCTCCAGCTCGTACTGGGCCTCCGGAGTGTCCTGCTCAAAGCTGCGGGCGGCGCTTTCATCCTGGAGGACGTCGAGGTTCAGGTGGCCGTATCCGTCCGCGGCCAGCACTCCGAGTCCGGCGGCCCGGCACTGGCTCGCGAGGTCGGCGATGTCAGCACCGAGCACCACCGGAAGGTGGAACAGCGACCCTGCCGTGGAGCGCACGGCCTTGGGATTGTAAATGTCGACGCTGGAGCCGGTCAGCACGACGGCGTCAGCTCCGGCCGCGTCGGCGGCCCGCAGCACGGTTCCGGCGTTTCCGGGATCCCGCACCTGGCAGAGCACGGCAATCAGCCGGGGCTTCGACGCCAGGACTTCGGCCAGCGGTACGTCCACGAAGTTGCAGACCGCCAGCACTCCCTGGGGTGCCACCGTGTCCGTCATGGCGCTGAGCACCAGTTCGCTGGCGATCCGGACGTGCACCCGGCTGGCCGGCTCTTCGGCCAGGTCCAGGATGTCCGGGTGGCGTTTGAGGAACTCGAGGCTGGCGTACAGTTCCGCGATGACGGGGCTGCCCCCGGCGGCCAGGCAGTCCCGGTGCGCCAGCAACGCCTCGCGCACCGCCTGGGGACCTTCGGCCAGGAACTGGTTGCGCTTTAAACGGACGGGGCGCCCGGCCAGCTTCGCAACGTCCCGAACCCTATCGGCTCGTGGATTGGTCATTGCATCTGCTGGCGGGCGCCCGGCGTCGTTCATTCTTTGGACTTTAGCAGTCCGTTCCGGTCCGGCAGGACAACTGCCGCACCGGGTGGTTACTACTTGGCTACCGGCGCGGACGTGTCCGCGGGCAGGGCAGCCTTGGCCAGCTGAACCAGGCCGGCGAAAGCCGTGGCGTCATTGACGGCCAGGTCGGCGAGCATGCGGCGGTCAACCTCGATCTCGGCGGCCTTCAGGCCCTGGATCAGCCGGTTGTAGGTGAGGCCGTTGGCGCGGGATGCAGCGTTGATGCGCTGGATCCACAGGCGGCGGAAGTCACCCTTGCGCTTGCGGCGGTCGCCGTAGCTGTACACAAACGAGTGCAGCAGCTGCTCTTTGGCCTTGCGGTACAGGCGCGAACGCTGGCCGCGGTAACCCTTGGCGCGCTCCAGAATAACCCGACGCTTTTTGTGGGCGTTGACCGCCCGCTTCACACGTGCCACGTGCGTACTCCTTCAATTCGTAGTCCCAAGCTCAACATGCCTGAGAAAGGCTGATGTGCGTTCCGGCAGGCGCCGGAACAGCTGTGAACTTGGTGTTAGATGCCGAGCATCCGCTTGATGACCTTGGTGTCCGCCTTGGCGACCATCTGGTCGCTCGCCAGGCGGCGGGTCAGGGTGGAGGGCTTGTGCTCCAGGTAGTGGCGGCGGTTTGCCTGCTGGCGCATGAGCTTGCCGCTTCCGGTCAGCTTGAAGCGTTTCTTGGCTCCACTGTGGGTCTTCATTTTCGGCATGGGGACCGATCTCCTAACATATCCACCGGCGCTGCCTGTGGTTCGAGTGCAGCAACCGATTGAGTCACTGGCGGGTGTACAACTTGGCCCGGAGGGCTGCTGCCTACTCTGCTGAGTTGGGCGAGCTGTCGCCGGCCGGTCCCTTTGCGGGAGTGTTCCGGCTGGCAGGTTTGGGAGCGGCAGCAGGCTTCGCTGCCGGTTTTGCCGCGGCCGGCTTCGGCATCGGCTTGGGCATCGGGACCGGCCTGGGCGCAGCGGTCGGCTTGGCCTGGGCCGGCGTTGCCGCAGCTGCCGGGCTCGGAGCCGACGCCGGACGGGGCGCCGACGCCTGGCGTGGCGCGGCCGTTGCGGGACGTGCAGCCGAGGTCGCGGTCCGGGGCGCCGACGCCGATGTGGAACGCGGTGCCGACGTGGATGCGGACCGGGGTGCCGACGTGGCCGGGCGTGCCGTTCCCGGAGCAGACCGGGTGGTCGCCGGCCGGGCCGGCGCAGCCTGCGCAGGTGCCGACTGTGCGGGTGCTGCCTGCACCGGGGCTGCCGGGGCGGCCTGCTGGGGAGCCGGCGCAGCGGCCGGAGCGGCTGCCGCTTCCTCCGCTGCCTTGTCGATCGCCTCAGCTGATGCCGTCGTCGAATACCCTTCCGGCAAAAGGTCGGCCAGGCTCTGCGTCATCGGGGCCTTGTTGTCCCTGTCGACGTCCACACGGGCCGTGCCGGCGGCGACTGCCTCGTTGCGGGCCTTGTCGTCGGCGCGCTGGGCGACGCGGCGGGCTTCGGCCTTCGCCTCAGCCTTGTTCTTGACCGGTCCAATGACCATCACCATGTTGCGGCCGTCGATGCGGGGTGTGGACTCAACCAGGCCCACCTCAGCGACGTCCTCCGCGAAACGGTTCAGCAGGCGGATGCCCATCTCGGGGCGCTGCTGCTCGCGGCCACGGAACTGGATCATGGCCTTGACCTTGTCCCCGGCGGCGAGGAAGCGCAGCGCATGCCCGCGCTTGGTCTCGTAGTCGTGGGTGTCGATCTTGAGGCGGAACCGGATTTCCTTCAGCACCGTGTTGGTCTGGTTCTTCCGTGCCTCACGGGCCTTGACGGCAGCTTCGTACTTGTACTTGCCAAAATCCATGAGCTTGCAAACGGGCGGCTTGGCCAGCGGTGCAACCTCAACAAGATCCAGGTCCGACTCAGCGGCCAGGCGCAGGGCATCCTCAATGCGGACGATGCCAACCTGCTCACCCGCCGGTCCTACCAGCCGCACCTCAGGGACGCGGATTCGATCGTTGATTCGGGGCTCGCTAATGTGTAACTCCTGGTGATGTCAAAACGGATAGGGACGCCAGAAATAGGAGAAGGCCCCCGACTGCTGGCGCAATCGAAGGCCTCAAAGGATCGGAAACGGCGGATCCGCTGGGGATCCTGCCACAGGGCCCAAGGACGCCTGTCCGACCTGTACCCGGTAACTCCGGCTGGTGCCGGGTCGACGGGTGGGAGAGAACTCCGCTTGCAAACTGAATATCCCTACGCGGTGCCCGAGGGCGTTCACACGAAATAACGACATCCAGTCGGTCTGTGACAAGCTTACCAGTATGAACAGCTCCAACGATAATTCCGCGGCGGGCACCCCGCCTGTGGCCTCCACCCGGCACACTTTCGATGCCTCGCCTGCGGTCCTCCCGGCCGAATCGGCCCAGCCCGTCCCTGACGCGGGCAGCGCCATGCGAGACATTGCCGAGGTCGCTGCCGTCGAAGTGATCACGACGGCGGCCGTGCACCTGATGAGCGCTGCGGCAGTCAAATGCGGTCTCGCTGAAGGCGCCGAGGCCGAGGAGCTCAAGGACCTTGACGAGGCCCGCAAACTGATCACGGCACTGGCCGGCCTTGTCACTGCTGCCGCACCGGAAATCGGCAGCCAGCATGCCGGCCCGTTGCGCGACGGTCTGCGGTCCCTGCAGTTGGCGTTCCGCGAGGCCAGCCTGATTCCCGATGCGCCGGGCAAGGGCCCGGGCGAAAAGTTCACCGGCGCCGTCAACTGACCGGCACCGTCAGCTAAAAGGAGCCCGCACCACTGGGCGCCCCGGACGGCAGGAGAACACCATGGTTCGCCAACTCATCCTGGGAGCAGGACTGGTGGGCGTGGAGCTCAGCCGCGTGCTCCTGTCCGCCGGGGACAACGTCAGCGTCGCCACACGCTCGGGCACGCCGGTCCCGGGGACCCGTCCGCTGTCCCTGGACGC
The DNA here is from genome assembly GCA_025465475.1 of Micrococcaceae bacterium. Classification (GTDB taxonomy): domain Bacteria; phylum Actinomycetota; class Actinomycetes; order Actinomycetales; family Micrococcaceae; genus Arthrobacter_M. Next base: position 938 of record JAODMR010000077.1, on the reverse strand, counting down.
GGCAGACGCTACAGCACTCACGGCAGCTGCCCACGATACCGGGACCATCTTCGTGTGCACCAACCCGCCCTACGACCAGTGGACCTCGCTCTGGCCGCCCATCGGCGCAGCCGTTATCCGTGCCGCGTCCGCCACCGGCGCCAAGATCGTGCTGATGGGCAACCTGTACGGCTACGGCAGTGTTGACTCCGCCATGACGGCTGACCTGCCTCTCAACGCAACGGAAACCAAGGGCCGGGTCAGGGCCAGGCTTTGGGCTGACCTGTTGGCGGCGCACCAGGAGGGTTCCGTTCGGGCTGCAGAGGTCCGCGCCAGTGACTACTTCGGCCCCGGAGCCGGTGCCACTGCCCATCTCGGAGCCCGCTTCTTTGGCCCCGTCGCCGCCGGCCGGACGGCGTACGTCGTCGGCGATCCCGCCCAACCGCACAGCTGGGCGTACCTGCCGGATATTGCCCGGACCCTTGCCGCCGTTGCCGCGAGCAATGCGGCGATGGGGCGGCCATGGATTGTTCCCGCCAGCAGCGACGCCAGCCGGCAGCAGGTTGCTGCGCTGGTCAACGCCCGTACCGGCAGGACCGGAAAGGTCCGTGGCATACCGGCACCGATTCTGCGCGGTGCAGGGATCTTCAGCGGACAGCTGCGCGAAGTCGCCGCGTCGAGCTACCAGTTCCTTCGCCCGTTTCGGTCCGACGGCACTGAAACGGAGCAGCGCCTGGACGTGCGGGCGACGGACTTCGGTACCGCGCTGGAGGCCACGCTGGCGGCGCTGCCCGGCCGCTGACCGCCGGTCCCGGAACTCGTGCTCCCGGGAGCTAACCGGCCACTGCGGCGCGGCGGCGGACCCGCTGCAGGGTGAGCCCTGCCAGCGCCAGCAGCAGCGCCGAGGCTCCTATCAGGGCGAAACCCGCCCACGGCCCGGCCGCGTCGATGGCCACCCC
>JAODMR010000072.1 GCA_025465475.1 Micrococcaceae bacterium | reverse complement strand
GCCAGGGGGTTGCCCGGCAGCCCGAGCAGGAAACGGCCGTCGGGCAGTTCAGCGAGCAGGCTGGGGTGCCCGGGGCGCATGGCGATGCCGTCCACGTGCAGGGTGCCGCCGAGTTCGCTGATGGCGGCGTGCAGGAAGTCAGACCGGGAGGAACCAGTGCCACCGGTGGTGATGAGGACGTCGGCGGGTTGGTCGGCGGAATCCTCCAGGGCCGACAGCAGGGCCGTGAGCGTGTCCGGGCAGTGCTGCTGCCCGACGACGGCGCCGCCAAGCATGGTGGCGACGGCGCCGAGTTGTGGCGTGAACGTGTCACGGACCTGGCCGGGTCCGGGAAGGCCAGAGGGAATGACTTCATCCCCGGTCATGACCAATTTGACCTGGGGCTGTCCCAGTGCCCGGACCGTGTCGGCACCTGCCAAGGCGGCCAAAGCAATATGTGCCGGGTTCAGGGTAACGCCGGCTTTCACCAGCACCTCTCCAGCCGCTGCCTCTTCACCCGCCATCCGGATATGCTGCTTGTTCTTCGGCTCGCCCGGCCGTGCCCCCGGCCCCAGGACCAGGACCGGCAGGCCGTCGTCGTCCTTGCCCAGCTCCCCCGATTCGCTTCGGAGCACGGCCTTGGCGCCCGGTGGGAGCAGGCCACCGGTGACGATGGGACTGGCCTGGCCCGCGGCGAGGCGTTGTCCAGGCTCGGCGAAAATCCAGGGTGGGCTGCCGGCCACGGCCCAGCCATCCATGGCAGCCGAGGCGTAGTGCGGCATGTCCTGCAACGCGGTCACATCCGCGGCGAGAATCCGGCCCGGGCCCACGGCCAAGGGTACGTCGTGGGGTGGAAGCGGCGTGACGACGTCCGCGGCCCGCTGCCGGGCCTCGTCCCAGCTATGCGGCAGCCGGGGCGCAGGGGCCACTAGTGCTGCCCGCCGGCTTCTTGCCGTGCGAGCGTATTTGCTACCTCGAGGGCTGACCGCATGGCCACCGCGTCGGTTGCCTGACCGCTGCCGGCGGCAAGACCCGCCGCGTAGCCTGCGATGAACGTGGTCAGCGGAGCGGCGGGGCGGACCACTGCATGCGCTGCCCGGCCTGCCAAGGCCAACACCGCGGCTGTGTCTATGTCCAGCTCAGCTATTTCAAAGGCCTGCAGCAGGGCTGTCACCCAGTCCTCCAGCACTTCTTCCTGGCTCTTCATGGCTGGACCATCTCTCTCCTCGTCGCCGCCGCCTGGCTGCCGGACCTACCCCGGCGCGTCCGCGGCTTCCGTGATGCCGATCGTCCGGGCGGCTGCCCAGTTATCAACGTCCGCTGTGCAACCGGGAGGCACCTCCACCCGGACCATGTCCAGACTAGCAATGAGGCTGAAGACTGATGCATTCTCCAGCCGGCCCTCCGCTTGAGCGCGGGAAAGGGCTGAACGCAGCGCGGACGTGCGGTACAGCGCCGCCAGGGGTTGAACCCGGCCGCCGTCCACGGCGATGAACCCATCGACGGCTGCCGGCCGGGGTACCTGCGCGGCGGCCTGCAGCTGCTGAATCAGGACCTCGGCAGCCGGCATATCACAGGCAAGAACCGCTGTGAGGCCCTCCCGATCCGGCAGCGCTTCAATGCCTGCCCATATCCCAGCCACCGGTCCGCCAAAGGGTGGCTCTTCCCGCGTCAGCAACACCCTGGCGTTAGCGGCCAGCAGGGAGGACACGTCGGCAGGACCGACGACGGCGACGGCCTCAACGCCTGCCGACCGGACAGCGGAAACGGTGGAATCCAGCAGGGTGCGTCCGCGGTAGTGCAGTCCTGCCTTTGGCGTTCCACCCAATCGGGAGGAGCGGCCGCCGGCCAGGACAACCGCCGACCGGATTAAGCCTGGGCTCATGCGGCAGCCGAGGCGGGCAGGAACTCGTCCCATTCGGGAGTGCCAGTGTCCAGTTCCTTGATCAGCCAGAACCCCATGCGGGGCGGAAGTGGCTGGATCCGCAGGTTCCAGCCGAGCTCACCCGGAGTGTGGTCGCCCTTGAGGTTGTTGCAGCGCAGGCAGCAGGCCACCAGGTTCTCCCAGCTCTCGGCTCCGCCCCTGGACTTCGGCTGAACATGGTCCACCGTCGTAGCGGATTTACCGCAGTAAGCGCACCGGTGATCGTCCCGGCGAAGGACTCCCCGGCGGCTGACCGGCGAGGACTTGTTGTACGGCAACCTCACATAGCGGTGCAGCAGGATCACGGAGGGCCGGCCCAGAATTTCCGTGGGACCCACCACCGGGTCGTCGCCCTCGGCAAGGACGCTGGCTTTTCCCGCCAGGACAAGGATCAACGCGCGGCGGAAGGTCACTACCGCCAACGGTTCGTAGCCAGCATTCAGAACGAGAGTGCGCATGCGCAAACCTCTTCCGGCAGGACCCGAACCATCGCCTGAGAGCCGGCTGCCCTCCGCTGTTCGGGCCGTGAGTGGTCACCCAAAGGTTAAGCCCTCGCGGGCCTAGAACGAATGTAACCGTCCGGTGTTGCGTTTGGCCACCAAAACGGCGAAAGACCCCCGCCGGAGCGGAGGTCTTTCAGCGTGATACTTCAGAGCGGTTGTTCTGGTCAGCCGAGTTCAGGTAGCCCTGGTCATAACCAGCCCAGATCTAACCAGTCAAGATCTGGTCAGCCCAGTTCCAGCCAGCCGTACCGAAGAACAGCCGTTCAATCGACCAGGAATTAGTGTCCGATGGCGATGAACGTCGGGCCGGAGCCGAGGTAAGCGGTGAACAGCTGGGTGTTTCCACCATTGAAGCCACCGTGGATGGCCATGCCGTTGCCCACGTAGACGGCGATGTGGGGTACACCTGCGCCGGCGTCGCCGTAGTAGATCAGGTCGCCCGGCTGAGCCTCAGCGGCAGAAACCGTACGTCCCAAGGACAGGTAACCGGCCGGCCAGCCGTGGTAGTGGATGCCGGCAGCGGCCAGGGCGTTGCTGGCCAGTGCGGTGCAGTCCTGGTGAACGCCTAGCTGAGCGTAAGCCGCGGCAGCAATGGTGGCGCCGACGCCGCTGGCAACTGCCGGAGCGGGAGCGGGAGCCGGTGCGGGTGCTGCGGCGACCGGAGCGGCAGCAGCAACGGGTGCAGCAGCGGCGGCCGGAGCGGCAACGGCTGCGGCGGCAACGGGTGCAGCAGCGGCAGCCGGGGCAGCGGCAACCGGAGCGACGGCAACGGCCGGAGCAGCCACGGGAGCAGCAGCAACGGGGGCGGCAACCGGCTCGGGAGCCGGGGCCGGCGTCGAGGAGACGGGGGACTTGTCGAAGGCCAGCTGAACTGCGGCGTCAGCGGTCACCAGGTGGGTGGCGGCATTGACGTTCAGGGTCGACTCGGTGCTGACGCGCTCTGCGGTAGGCTCCGCGGCGTTTGCCGCGATTCCGCTGGTGAGGACCAGTCCGGAAGCGGCGGCGATGACCGCTGCCTGGCGGCCCATGCCACCTGCGTTGGAGCTGACTGCCTTGGCGATGCTGCTGAGTGAGTTGGACTTGATGGCCTGGGCGCGGTGGCGCGCGGCGATGGCACGAGTGGTCATGAGGGGCTCTCTTTCGATGTCCTCCGGCTGAGCGAACGGGTTCAGCCTTTGGGTCTGGGGGGGCACAGCGGTTTTGAGGAACGGGCCGCCAACCCGCAGGGAATGCTTGGGGTGCTTAGGGAAGCGTGTAGTAAACAGAGGTGCCAGTAGCGGAAGCCGGCAGCAGGAGGGTGCCCTGGCTCGGGTTCAGCGCGCTGATGACCATGCCATTGCCGACGTAGATCCCAACGTGCACGCCACCGTTCTGGACCACCAGGTCGCCGGGCTGCGGGTTCGCAGTCTGGACCATGACGCTCCACTGGTTGATGCGGGGAATGCTGATGCCGGCCTGGGCGTAGGCCCACTGCACGAAGCCTGAGCAGTCCCATCCGGCGGTGCTGGTGCCCCCGTACACGTACGGGTGTCCAATGCCGGCGTAAGCGGCTGCAGCAACGGCGCCATGTCCACCGCTGACGGCCGGAGCAGGAGCGGGTGCGGCCGGAGCAGCTGCGACAGGAGTCGCAGCGGCAGCTGCGGGCGCTGCGGCGGCTGCCGGAGCAGCAGCGGCAACGGGCGTCGCTGCAGGAGCAGCAGCGGGCGCCGCTGCCGGCACGGCCGCGGCAGCAGGCTCAGCCGGCGGTGCAACGACAGGGGCGGGAGCCGGAGTGGAAGTCACGGCGGAGCGCTCGAAAGCGATCCTTGCCGTTGCCGGGGCCGATACGGTCCGGGGCGTGACCTGCACGGCGTTGCTGGAATCAGTCGAAACGCGGTCCGCGGATGCAGCCTGCGCCGGCAGGCCGACGCTCAGGATCAGACCCGATGCAGCAGCGATGACGGCGGCCTGGCGGCCCACAGTTCCGGCGTTTGCCGATACGGCTTTGGACAGTGTGGTGAGCGCGTTGGCGCTGCCCACAGCCGCACGATGGCGGCCGAAAGTGCTGTTTGGCGACACGTTGAAAGCCTCTCCCAATGCCTGCGAGGTAAGCTGTCGGATTCGGATGGGAGTCACCCGGCCGGTTCACAGTGCTGGCATTTGCTGCAGCAACTGCTTACCGGCTTCACCCCAAGGACTTCAGGTTCGAAGCCCGTTATTGGTTACCCCGCCCCTGCCAGACGAATGGTGCGAACGGACCGTGAGCGGTGGCAGAGCTAGGCAATCCACTCAAGGACACCGGCTTATGCAAAAGCCGGTGCGAAAAAAACGGTACAGCACATTCACTCGAATGTCACATTCAGGTCACGACGGCTGTTACTAACCGTTACCGAACGCAGGATGTTCAGAGCCAGCCGAGCGGGTCAACGGTGGTTCCGTCAACCATCACTTCGAAGTGCAGGTGACAGCCCGTGGACGCCCCCGTGGTGCCGCTCTGAGCCAGGACGTCGCCCCGCTTGAGCGTTTGTCCTACCTTGGCCCCGAGCACCGAGAGGTGGTTATACGTGGTGGACAGCCCGTTGCCGTGATCAACAACAATGCGGTTGCCGCCGCCGTATTCATGCCACGCTGAGAAGGTCACCGTTCCACCCGCCGCAGCGTGTACGTCGGTTCCACACGCGACGGCGTAATCCTGCCCGGTGTGGACTTCACCTGCCGCTCCGGTCAGCGGATTGATGCGAGTGCCGAAGGGCGAGGAGGACGTCAAAGTATCCAGCGGCGCCTGCAACGTTCCCTTCGCAGCATCGGGGGAAACCTTGCCGGCAGACACCGTCAGCGCCTTGTGCAGCTTGCCGTCGGCGTCAAGGGAACTCGTGACGGCCGGGCGCGGGAAGCTCAGCTCCCGCTCAGGAGCAGCCGTGATTTGGGACACTTGTGCGGAATCCAACTGGTTTCCGACGGGCTGGCCAGCCGCGGAGGTTGCGGGGACGGTCACGGCAAGGGCCAGGCCGGCCACTGCCAGCACCATACCGGCACGCTGTCCGGCACCGGCACCTAGGACTAGTCCAGTCGCGGACTTCAGTCCCGCCCGAAGGTGGGACTCGGGCGCCTTGGCCCGGATCCGCTCCTGCTGCCGGCTTTCGCGGCGGGCTCCGACGGCGGTCGGGCCGGGTGCAGCCCCGCTGGTCAAAGCTGCTGTTGATGCTGCTGCACGGCGTCGGCCGTGATGTGGATTTTTCGACAATTCGGAGCCCTCTCATAGGCGCCTGCGGGGTTAGCTGTCGGATTCGGGTAGGAGGTTGTGGCTTTTTACCCGGCCCTGACGGCGCACCGAACGTAGCTGTGGACCCTATGGGCACAGGAGATTCGCGCGATATGCGCCGAAGAAAAGGACTTCACCCCAAGGCCGCTGGACGGCCGGGAAATGGGTCCCCCGCCCTTGCCGTAAAGGTGGATTGTGCCGCGTCGATGGCAAGGTTAGGCGTCGAAGCGGGTAACGCTTTGGTATCAGCGTCGGTGGTCAACTATACAAGACGGGGCGGCGCCGTGATAAATCCGTTATTTTCGCTGTGCATAACCCGCCGGTCTTGTACTCCGGCGCCCCCGCCGCTACAGGAGGGAGACGAAGACGTGCGTCGCGACCTCCGGAGGAAGTTCCAACGCCCCCTCGATTCCCGGGACGCGCACCGAGATGTAGTCACCCACCCGGGCCAGCGCAATCTCCGCACCGGGGCGCAGCCCGCCTTCATCGAGCTGCGCCAGCAATTCCGGCTCCACCTGAATACGCTCCGACAAACGGCTGATGCGCACGCGGGCGGCCGGCGTGTAGATCGCCATCGCCTGGGCAAGCGTGACCACGCCTTCACCGAACTCCTTGGCGGCAGCACCACCGAGTGCCTCCAGGCCGGGGATGGGATTGCCGTACGGGGATTCCTCCGGGTGTCCAAGCAGATCGAAGAGGCGTTGTTCCACCCTTTCGCTCATGACGTGTTCCCAGCGGCAGGCCTCGTCGTGGACGTAGGCCCAGTCCAGGCCGATCACATCGGCGAGCAGGCGTTCCGCGAGCCGGTGCTTGCGCATGACCTGGACAGCCTTGGTCCGTCCAAGCTCAGTGAGTTCAAGGTGGCGGTCTCCGGAGACCACCACCAGGCCATCGCGTTCCATCCGGCCGATGGTCTGGGAAACAGTGGGACCAGAGTGGTGCAGCCGCTCCGCGATGCGCGCCCGCAGGGCCACGATGTGCTCTTCTTCGAGCTCCAGGATGGTCCGCAGGTACATTTCGGTCGTATCGATCAGATCAGCCACGTTCACACCTCTCTGCGCTGATGGGAGGACAAGCAGCCTCTGCGGCCCGCTCAGCCTTGAGGGCCGGCTGCCTGCGGATTGCGGCACGTTGGGCGAGGCTGCGCAGGAGCCGCACCGCTTCTACGTTAGTCTGCTCGGCCGCGGGCGAAAAAATCGCTGGCATGCCCCAAACCCACTGAAGAACGTCCGTTACGGGGATGGAGTCTCGAAACCCGGGCCGGTTCGGCTGCCGATGGTGCCCTGCGGCAGAATGGAAGGACAGGCATCGGCGCCTGGCACGTGCCCCGGACTGGATCCGACAGGCAAACCCGTTCGACCCTTGGAGCCATCCGTGAGCGAAACCACCGCCGTAACCATTCCCGCCAATCTGCTGCCCAAGGACGGCAGATTTGGAGCAGGACCGTCGAAGGTGCGTCCCGAGCAGCTTTCGGCCCTGCAGCAGGCCGGACGGACTCTGCTGGGCACCTCCCACCGGCAAGCGCCGGTGAAGAACCTGGTCGCCGATGTAAGGCAGGGATTGTCGGAGTTCTTTTCGGCCCCCGACGGCTACGAGGTGGTGCTCGGCGTCGGAGGTTCCACTGCTTTTTGGGACGTCGCAAGCTTTGGTCTGGTCCAAAGCAAGGCGCAGCACCTGAGCTTTGGCGAGTTCGGCTCCAAGTTCGCCGCTGCCACCAACAAGGCGCCCTTCCTTGACGCTTCCTCCATCCTGACGTCCGCGCCGGGAACGCGGCCACTTCCGCGGCCGGAGCCGGGCGTGGACGTTTACGCCTGGCCGCAGAATGAGACTTCCACAGGCGTGGCGGCTCCGGTTCAGCGGGTCGCGGGCGCGGACGACGACGCCCTGGTCCTGATCGATGCCACCTCCGCGGCGGGCGGCCTGCACGTGGACGTGGCCGAATCGGACGTCTATTACTTCGCGCCGCAGAAAAACTTTGCCTCAGATGGTGGGCTCTGGCTGGCACTCTTCTCCCCCGCCGCCCTGGACCGCGCAGCGCGGATCAAGGCGAGCGGGCGATGGATTCCGGACTTCCTTGACCTGCAGACAGCCATCGACAACTCCAGGTTGAACCAGACGTACAATACGCCTGCCCTGTCGACCCTGGTCAGCCTGAATGAACAGGTGCGGTGGCTGAACGAGAACGGCGGCATGACGTTCGCAGCCACTCGCACCGCCAACTCGGCGGGACGGCTGTATTCCTGGGCAGAGGAATCCGCAGTGGCCAGTCCGTTCGTCGTCGACCCGGCCGACCGTTCCAACGTGATTGTGACCATCGATTTCGACGACTCCATCGACGCTGCCGGCTTGGCGAAAACCCTGCGGGCCAACGGCATCGTGGACGTCGAGCCTTATCGCAAGCTTGGCCGCAACCAGCTGCGGGTAGCCACCTTCGTGGCCATCGAGCCCGACGACGTCAGTGCCCTGTTGGCGTGCATCGACTACGTCATTGGCCAGGGCTGACAGGCAGGATCGGAAACGATAGGAAAGGATCGGATGCCACAGGCTGCAGGATTTCATGCCTGACCAAGGCATACCGCCGCCAACCCCACCGGAGGTAGCACAGGTGGGTTAAGACTCCTGGGAGTCCGACGCCGCTGACTCGGTCGGCGCTGCATCGGGCGGCGCTGCATCGGCAAGCAAATCCGCCGTGTCGGCCGCCTGGCCTGCCTGTTCGGACGGGGCCGAGGGAGCATCCAATGCTTCCTCGGACTGAGTGGCAGCATCGGGGACGTTCCCGGAAGCGGCGTCCAGCAGCTCGGCGACGTCCGGCACGGAATCCTCCGGCCGGACCCGCTGTGCCCACGGGAGCCACTCGGGGGCGAGGACGGAATTGGCCGAGGGCAGCAGGCCGACCTCATTGACCGTGGCGACCCGGGACCGGGCAACCCTGGCCAGCACAGCAAACCACTGCCAGCCGGCATAACCCGGGAGGGTGCACTCGAACAGGTGGGTCACCACCCGTTCCCCTTCACTGCGCGCCCCAAGGTGCCTACCAATGTGGCTGTCCTGCGCGATGCTGAGCAGGGCCTCCCTGGCCGTTACGACGGCGTCGGCCAGCACGGCGTCCGGCTTGCCGACGCGCCACACCGGCACTCCACCGAGGACCTTACCCCGGCGCGCTGCCGAGCGTGCCGCCGAGGCAGCTGCCCTGTCAGTTGCTGGAGGGCCGGACAGTTCGGGACTGGTTGCTTCAGTCATCAGGCGTCGAAGTTTTCCGCTACCTTGCGCAGCGCTGCAGCGATCCGCTTGGCATCGCCTTCGGGGTATTTGCCGTTGGTGAGGCTGCCCACGGATCGTTCCAACAGGCTGACCAGGTCCTGCACAATGGGAGCCAGGTCCTGGGCGGGCATCCGCTTGGCCTTCACCACCGAAGGAGCCTTGTCCAAGATCCGCGCAGCCATGGCCTGGGCACCCTTGCGGCCGTCGGCGACGCCGAATTCCATCCGGGTTCCCACCTTGACCTCGCCCGTTCCTTCCGGCAGCGCATTGGCGTGCAGGAAGACTTCCTTGCCGTCATCCGTGGTGAGGAAGCCGAAGCCCTTGTCGTTGTCGTACCACTTAACCTTGCCGGTTGGCACTGTGTACCTTCTTCGCCTGTTGATAGTGTGCGCTGCCCGGCCGTCTGCCTGAAGGCACGACGGCGGCAGGCGCGTCGGTCTGCTGCCTCTAGATTAGCCTGCTGGGCGTCGTCGGAGGGATGAGGCAGGTCCTGTCCGCTGCTAGCGTTACTAACATGGGCAATTCGACAGGCGCCGCAGGGCCAGGTGCCACCGGCAACGCTGTTCCCGGTGAATTCGAGCGGGGCTGGCGGCTCCTGGCTGTCACGTCTGCGGTACTGGCAGCAGTCGGCGTGTTGTCCCTGGCAACGGTGCTGCTGCTCAAGGTTGCCGGCCTGTCTCCGTGGACGGGGCTGAACTGGATTGCCATGATTGGGCTGCCGTTGGCATTTTTGGGGATGGCGGCAGGACTGCTCCATGCCATTCATCGACGCCGGTTGCTCTGACCGCCGTGACCGGACGCCGATTGCTCTGACCGCGGGACCCTCAGCACAGTTCCTGACCCGGTAGCGTTAGGACGATGTCCTCCATCCGGGCCCTGACGACGGAACTCGCAGCGCGCAGTGATGCTGCCCTGCGGGAGCTCCTGTCTGCCCGCCCGGACCTGATGGCTCCTCCTGTTCCGGATTTCGCGGCCTTGGCAGCGCGTGCGTGCGGCCGGGCCAGCACATCCCGTGCCCTTGACGGACTCAGTCTGCCGCAACTGCAGGTGCTGGAGGCGGTGCACCTCAGCACGAATGAGGACCAGGGGCTTTCGGCATCGGCCGTCACCCTGGCTCCCCTGCTCGCCGGCAGTACGCCGACCGTGCTGGTGGGCCTGCTGGAGGGCCTTTCCAGCCTCGCCTTGCTGTATCCGCACCCGCAGTCTCCACCCCTGCCGGCCTGCGGCCAATCCGCTTCGCACCCGGCCGGCGCACACCCGGGGAACGAGCACACCGGATTCCTACCGGTCAGCAGCGTTCGGGATGTATTGGGTCTTCACCCCGCCGGGCTGGGCCGTAGCTTCCAGGTATTGGCCCGCACCCAGCCCGCCATCGGCGTACGCCTGCAGCACACCGCGCGGACGCTGCGTGCCGCCGGATACCCGTTGGACGACGTCGAGGATCCGGCCGCCGCGGCTGCGTCCCTGCAATCATGGCTGGATCGACCAGACACCCTGCCCGCACTGCTCCGCACCGCCCCGCCGACCACCGCCGAGGTGCTGGCTAAGTTCAGCACGGGGGCCATGGGCTCGGTGCCCCGTGCCGGCAGGCTCGTTTCCCCCACCTCGCCCACCCTGACGCCGGTCGAGTGGTTGCTGGCTCATGGCCTGCTCGTGCCCTTGGACGATGACCACGTCGAACTGCCGTATAACGTCGGCCTGGCGCTACGCAACGGCGCCCTCATTCAGGACTTCGCCGTCGAGCCACCACGGGCGGACCTGCCCATGACCCGGGAGTCCCTGAGGATCAACGCCGCCCTCGGTTCCATCGCGGAGCTGTTGCGACTGCTGACGGAACTGCTGGCACTCGTGCAGCACCAACCGGTCACCACCTTGCGCACCGGCGGCGTCGGGGTCCGCGAAATCCGCCGGCTTAGCGAGGGGCTACGAATCGACGCCCAGCAGGTGGTCCTGCTGCTGGAACTGGCAGCCCTGGCCCGCCTGCTGACCCTCAACGTGGACACGTCGCGTTGGGAGGACACCGCTGCCGGTTGGCTGGCTTCCAGCCGGGAGGATCAGTGGCTGTGGCTTGTGGCCGCCTGGTTGCGGAGCGACCGCGCACCCTCGCTGGCCGGTGTACCGGGGGGACGGCGGGCCGAATCATCGGGCACGGTAGGTGCGACGGGCACACCGGGCATGGCGGGTGCCGTGGGTGCGGGCCCGGAGAACGGTCCCGGCATCAACGCCCTGGCGGCGGAAGCGCAACGCCCGGACGCTCCATTGTTGCGCCGGCTGACGCTGGCGGTGATGGCGGAGTTGCACGGAGAGTCGGTGGATTCCTCCAGCGGGGGCGGTGAACGGGAACCTGGACGCGTGCCCGTGCTGCCGCCGGAGGCCATCCTTGCCCGCTTTCGTTGGCGGCATCCCCGCCTGGCGCGCCGCCTGCACCGGCTCCTTCCAGGGTTCCTGCACGAGGCGGAGCTGCTGGGCCTGACCGGCTCCGGTTCGTTGACCCGCCTCGGTTCTGCGGTGGCCGCGAACAACGCGGACCAGGCTCTGGCGCTGCTCCGGGAATCCTTGCCGCAACCCCTGCGCACTATCCTGTTGCAGGCCGACCTGACGGCTGTCGCCCCGGGCTACCTCCATCCCGAGTTGGCCCGGGAACTCCAGCTGTTGGCCGACCCGGAGGGCCAGGGACCTGCCACCATTTACCGCTTCAGCAGCGCCACCATCCGCCGGGCCCTGGACGAGGGCCGGCAGGCGGGAGGAATCCTGGCCTTCCTCCGATCCTCCTCCAGCACCGAGGTTCCCCAGCCCCTGCAGTACCTCATCGAAGACACAGCGCGCCGGTACGGCCAGGTGCGCGTTGGCCGTGCGGGGGCGTACCTGCACAGCGAGGATGAAACGGCGCTTCAGGAACTCCTCAGCCTTCCCGCGCTGGCGTCTCTTCGCTTGCTTCAGCTGGCGCCGACCGTATTGATCAGCCAGGCCTCCGCCGTCGAGGTTGCCGACGCGCTGCGCTCCCTAGGCCTGGCGCCGGCCCTTGACGCGGCGGGCACGGGACCCGACGTCGTGCGGATAGCTGCCGACGATCCGGCTGCCCCGACTCTGGAGCTCGCGGGAATGGTGCCGGACACCGTTGACGTGGACGCCCAGCTGCACGTGCTGCGTACCCGCTCCGGTGTTCCGCAACCGGGCGGGGCAGAAGTCGCACCGCAATTGGGGCTGGAGCTGCTGGCCAAGGCCATCCGCCTGAAAACGCCGGTACGGCTTTCCCTGGTCGATGCGGGTGGGAATGCCGAGCAGCTGGTACTCGTTCCCTTATCGGTGGGCGGCGGCAGGGTGCGTGTCTTCGATCCGGTCCGCGAAACCGAGCGGGTCATCTCCATTCACCGTGTGGCCGACGTCGAACTGGCCGGGGATGACGGGAGTTCGCCGCCTTCAAGCAGCGCAACACCATCGAGCCCTGCACGAATCACTCCAGCACAGAACGGAAACGCATGACCGACGGCCCGTTGATCGTCCAAAGCGACAAGACCATCCTGCTTGAGGTGGACCACCCGCAGGCAACGGAAGCCCGCCATGCGATAGCCGCCTTTGCGGAACTGGAACGCGCCCCCGAGCACATGCACAGCTACCGGCTCACGCCACTGGGCCTGTGGAACGCCCGCGCCGCCGGACTGGACGCCGAACAGGTGCTGGACACCCTGCTGCAGTATTCCCGCTTCCCGGTACCGCACGCCCTGCTCATCGACGTTGAGGAAACAATGTCGAGGTACGGCCGGCTCCGGCTCGAAAAGGACCCCATCCACGGACTGGTGATGCGCACTGACGACTATCCCGTGTTGGAAGAAGTCATGCACGCCAAAAAAATTGAGCCGTTGTTGGGTCCCCGCATCGATGCCAGCACGGTCGTGGTGCACTCATCCTCCCGCGGCGCGCTCAAACAGCTGCTCTTGAAGATCGGCTGGCCCGCGGAGGACCTGGCCGGGTACGTCGACGGTGCACCGCACCCAATCCAGCTAAAGACCGACGACTGGCACCTGCGTCCCTATCAGCAGCTGGCGGTCGAGAACTTCTGGGCCGGCGGGTCGGGCGTCGTCGTGCTGCCCTGCGGCGCCGGTAAAACCCTGGTGGGTGCAGCGGCCATGGCGACCAGCCAGACGACGACACTGATCCTGGTCACCAACACCGTCTCGGCACGTCAATGGAAGGACGAGCTGCTCCGGCGGACCTCCCTGACGGACGCCGAAGTGGGCGAGTATTCCGGCGCAGTCAAGGAAGTACGGCCCGTCACCATTGCCACCTATCAAATGTTGACGATGAAACGCGGCGGGCTGTTTCCGCACCTGGAGCTGCTGGACGCCAACGACTGGGGCCTGATCGTCTACGACGAGGTGCACCTGCTGCCGGCGCCGGTGTTCCGCATGACTGCCGACCTGCAGGCGCGGCGTCGGCTGGGCCTGACGGCCACCTTGGTGCGGGAGGACGGCCGTGAGGGTGAAGTCTTCTCCCTGATCGGGCCCAAGCGTTACGACGCGCCCTGGAAGGACATCGAGGCGCAGGGCTACATTGCGCCGGCTGATTGCGTGGAGGTGCGTGTCGACCTGCCGCGGGACGAACGGATGGCTTACGCCATGGCCGACGACGGCGACAAGTACCGGTTGTGCGCCACGAGCGAGACCAAGACAGGCGTCGTCGAGCAACTGGTGCGGGCCCACGCCGGCGAGCAGCTGCTGGTGATCGGGCAGTATATCGACCAGCTGGATGAGATTGCCGAACGGTTGGACGCGCCGGTGATCAAGGGCGAAACCAGCGTGAAGGAACGCCAGCGGCTGTTTGACGCGTTCCGGCGCGGTGAGGTGTCCACGCTGGTGGTGTCCAAGGTGGCCAACTTCTCCATTGACCTGCCCGAAGCGTCGGTGGCGATCCAGGTGTCCGGCTCGTTCGGCTCACGGCAGGAGGAAGCGCAGCGGCTCGGTCGGCTGCTGCGGCCCAAGTCCGACGGCCGTTCCGCCCGCTTCTACACCCTGGTGGCGCGGGACACGCTTGACCAGGACTTCGCTGCCAAACGCCAGAGGTTCCTGGCCGAGCAGGGGTACGCCTACCGGATCCTGGACGCCAAGGACATCGCCGCGGCAAGCTGACCGGCGGGCGGCTCGGACGGCGTCGCCAGTCTGGCCGGGTACGCCGCCCCGGCGTAGGCTGACCTCACTCACGGCACCGGGAGGGCTTATGGATGAGGCGAAAGTTGTCGGGCATTACAGCCAGGGCAATCTGGCGGTGCGGCTGCTGGCAGGCATACGCGCTTCCGGATTCGACGACAGTGCGTTTCAGGCCCGGGACCTTGGAGGTGCTGACCAGTTCCACGTCGACGCGGTTGAAGCATCGGAGCGGCTGGCGCGCGCAGCAGGCATCGGCCCTGAAAGCGCAGTACTTGATCTCGGCTCCGGAATTGGAGGACCGGCGCGGCTTTTTGCCGATAGGTTCGGTGCCACCGTGACAGGTGTTGACCTGACGCCGGAGTTCGTTGAGGTGGCCACTGACCTGACGGCCCGAACGGGATTGGCCGATCGCGTCTCCTTCGTGCAGGGCTCGGCCCTGGACCTCCCCTTCGGTGACGGGAAGTTTGATGTCGCCACCATGCTGCATGTGGGCATGAACATCGCCGACAAGCCGCGAGTGTTTGCTGAAGCAGCCCGGGTACTCAAACCTGAAGGCATCCTTGCCGTGTACGACATCATGGCCGTCGGTACAGGAGAGCCAGACTTCCCGCTGCCGTGGGCGGCAACTCCGGACATTTCCTTCGTGCTGACGCCGGCCAACTACACCGAGGAGCTCCAGGAGGCCGGCTTTGAAATCGTCCAGGAGCGCAATTACCTTTCCCCAGCCATGGAGTTCCTCGCCAGGACGCAGGCTGCGGCGGCCGCAGGGCCCCCACCGCTGGGGCTGCATCTGGTGCTGGGGGCCGACGGCGGCCGACGCATGGGAAACCTGCGGGAGGCCTTTGCTGCGGGAACGCTGGCACCGGTGCAAATCATCGCCCGTCGGCGCTAACCGGCGGTGACTTCGAGCAGCTTCAGGATGTACCGCACCATTTCCACCCGGCCATCCAGCAACTCATGCAACGTGTCGGAGTCGGGCCCCGCCAACTGCTGCGTGGGCACCGCCGTCAGCCCGGAAAAGAGCCCCATGGACAGGGCCAATCCCCTGGCAACCACCGTCCCCGGGAGATGCTGTCCTTCCTCCTCCAGTCCGGCGCCGTAGGCCTGCAGGCACAATGGCCCCAAGTGATGCAGCTCACGCCCGTGCATTCGGCCCTGATTGACCCAGCCGGCCAGGAGCTGTCCGAGGTCAAAGCCCGGGCATACCATCGCAAGGCTCCCCCAGTCGATCAGGACAAAGCCGCCGTCGTCGTCCGGCAACAGGTTTTGCGGGCTCGCGTCGCCGTGCGCCGGCAGGTACGGCATCTCTTCCAACTCCGCGACCAGCTCCGGTGCCACGGCGGCGAGCGCGCGCAGGCCGGCTATGACTGCCGCATCCGTAGCTGCGGCAACCGCCGGGTGCCGCCATAATTCCTCGCCCTGGATGGCGGGAATGAGCACGTGCTCCCCCACGCCCTCCAGAAAGAACCGAAGCGCATCTGCATGGCGCACGGCCGGAAGCCGGGAGACCACCCGCGCCATCCCGGCCCGACCCGCCAGCCTGCCCAGGGCAAAAGCTGCGGTGCCAAAAACGTCTGGGGTCCAGTCGCAGGCAACTTCCGGCACATCCTCCATCCAGATGGCAGCACTATCCGCGTCCAGGTCCGTCACCCGGTAGGTGCGGGGCATCCGCAACCCAGGCGGCAAGGCGTAGCGCAGTCCGGACCGGTACGCATCCGGCTCCGTCCGCCAGGGATAGCGATCAACGAGTTGGGTCCGGAATTCCGGCGGAACCTGCTGGATGCCGCTCCACCGCAGCGGGGAATGCACCAACTTGACCACCAGTGAGAACGGCAGCACCGAACCGTCATGACGCCTGCCGCCACAGTCGGCCCTCACGGTGCCGGCTACCCGCCACAACCCGCCCGTGGTCATGTTGAACATCGGGGAATCCAGTGCTGACACGCTGCATTCCAGCAGGGCGACGGAGGATTCCGACAGGGAAGCGGCGGCCATCAACGCCAGGTCATGGTCTGAGACATCTGCCGGACCAAGCGGGCTGCGCTGAGCCAGCGGCTGCAGTGTCATGGGGTCACCCGATCAACTAAAAGTTCCTGCTGCCACCTCCGATGCTAAAGTAACTTTATGAAAACCGTCAAGGGTCCGGAGGAGGCCACGCCTGTCGTGGAGCTGTTGGGACGGACGTTGGACTCCCTGCGTCCGCGCATCATCGATGCCACCTTGGAGGGCGTGCGCCCCTCCCATTTCCGCGTCATGTCCCTCATCCCGGTTGAGGGCCTGCGACCCAGCGAGCTGGCCGATCTGTCGGGCATCAGCAGCGCCGGCATCGGTCAATTTGCGGCGTTCCTGGCCGAACGGAAGCTCGTCACGATGAGCCCGGATCCACGCGATTCCCGTGCGCGGCTCATTTTCCTCAGCCCTCACGGCTCGCGGGCGCTCGAGGGGCTGAGGAACCGCTTGGATGACGCGGAAGCGGCCTGGCAGCGGAACGTCGGGGAGGAAGATTACGCAACGTTCCGTAAGGTACTGGAGCGGCTCGCCTTCAATGTCGTGGACTGAACAGGACTCCCTGAATGCCGGGCGTTTGCTGGACGCCTGGGACGGTTGAAGCATGGTTGAATCCCGGAACTGAAGGGTTCCGGGGCGCGGTCTGGGCGTAAGCTGACAGAGGGCCCACAGCGTCCTTCCAGCAAATTCCCAGTGAGCAGTCGGAGACTGAAATGGTGAAAAAGAATGGACCTGAAGCCAAGCTCCTCGTTGTTGACGACGAACCAAACATCCGGGAACTGCTGTCCACCTCCCTGCGCTTCGCCGGGTTCGACGTCGTAGCTGCCGCCAACGGCCGTGACGCGCTGGCAGCAGCGGAAGAGCACAATCCCGACCTCGCCGTCCTGGATGTCATGCTCCCGGACATGGACGGTTTCACCGTGACTCGGCGCCTGCGATCCGCTGGGCGGCATTTCCCCGTCCTGTTCCTGACGGCCCGAGATGACACGGAGGATAAGGTTACCGGCCTCACCGTGGGTGGCGATGATTACGTGACCAAGCCGTTCAGCCTGGATGAGGTGGTGGCACGCATCCGCGCGGTGCTGCGCCGCACGCAGCCCTTGCAGGACGACGACGCCGTGATCCGCGTCGATGACCTGGAACTCGACGACGACGCGCACGAGGTCCGCCGCGGGAACCGCTCCATCGAGCTGTCCCCCACCGAGTTCAAGCTGCTGCGCTACCTGATGCTGAACCCCAACCGCGTGCTTTCAAAGGCGCAGATCCTGGACCACGTCTGGGAATACGACTTCAACGGTGATGCCTCCATCGTGGAGTCCTACATCTCCTACCTCCGGCGCAAGGTGGATGCTGACCCGCAGGCGACCTCGCTGATCCAGACCAAGCGTGGCGTCGGGTATGTGCTTCGGACCGCGGAGAAGCGCTCGTCTTGATTCGAAAGTGGAAGGCGGCCTCGCTGCGCACGCAGCTGGTGGCCATCATCAGCGCCCTGCTCACCGTGTCGCTGCTGATGCTCGGCGGCACCACGTACGTGCTGCTGCGTTCCTTCCTTGAAGGCCAGATGGACAACCAGCTGAAGACGTTCCAGCGGACCATCGCGGCCAGTGGCATCGATCCCGCGCAGGCCAACGGTGGCATCGGCTTCGACTACTACGTCCGGTACGCCTATCAGGATGGCACCGTGTTCGCTCAGAACCGGATCAACCAGGACCAGCCGATCGTTAAGATGTACACGTTTTCGCAGGCACGGGCCTTGGCCAATCAGCCGTTCACGGTGCCGAGCAGCGATGGACGGGACCCATGGCGCGCCATCATCGTCCCGAACGCCAACATTCACGGACAGCTGGACGACGGAAGCACTGTCAACTTTGTCGGTTACGTCGTGGTGGCCCTGCCCTATGAGGGTGTGAACAACACCCTCGAGAGGCTGGCCCTGGTAGTAGCCGGCGTCGCAGTGGCCGTGGTGACCCTGGGAACGCTGGTCGCCTACCTCACGGTTTCGCGGTCCTTCCGGCCGCTGGCCCGGGTGGAACGGACGGCTGCGGCGATTGCCGCCGGAGACCTGTCCCGGCGCGTGGAGATTGAGAATCCCGCGACGGAGGTGGGCCGGCTGTCAGGGTCCCTTAATGCCATGCTGGCGCACATTGAGGCAGCCTTCGCTGCCAGGACGGCATCTGAGACACGGATGCGCCGCTTTGTCGCTGATGCCTCCCACGAACTCCGCACGCCGTTGGTCACCATCCGCGGTTTTTCCGAGCTGTACCGGCACGGCGCACTGCAGACGGAGGAAGACGTGACGACGGCGATGGGCCGGATCGAGAGTGAGGCCAAGCGAATGGGCGAGTTGGTGGAAGACCTGCTGATGCTCGCCCGGATCGACGAGCAGCGGCCCCTGCAGCTCAAACCCGTCGACCTGCTGCTCATCGGTCATGACGCCGCCGTGGATGCCCGTGCCGCTGCCCCGGATCGGACCATCACGGTTGAAGGGCTGGAGGGCGGCAGCGCTGCCAGCGCCCCCACCCGGGGCGATGAGGCGAAGCTGCGCCAGGTTGTGGCGAATCTGGTGGGCAACTGCCTGCGCTACACACCGGAAGGCAGCGCAATTGAGCTTGCCGTCGGTGTGCAGGAAGGAGAGCACGGCCAGGAGTCGGTACTGGAAGTCCGGGACCATGGTCCAGGAATCTCGGACGAGGACGTACCGAGGATTTTCGAAAGGTTCTACCGCGCCGACAGCTCCCGTACCAGGGACACTGGCGGCAGCGGGCTGGGTCTGGCCATCGTGTCTGCGCTGGTTGCCGCACACCAGGGCACCGTGCGGGTGCTACCGACACCGGGCGGGGGCGCAACGCTGCGCATCAGCCTGCCGTTTGTTGCGCCCGACGACGAACAGGCTTTGGACGAGCACGAATTGGATGAGCAGGATTCGGCCGGGGACAACTTGGCCGAGCACGATTCGGACGGGGACGGTTTGGCCGAGCACGGTTCGGACGGGGACGGTTTGGCCGAGCACGGTTCAGATGAACACCATCGGGCGGCGCCGCGTAACCGCCCTTCGGATCCATGGCTCCAGCCGTCGGGCCAGGACCAGCTGCACGAGGGCTGATCTCGAAGACGCAGCTGTTCCTGACCTGACGGAGCAGGCTGCTGGCGTCAGACTTCGGGGGTTCCCTGGTGGAACCTCAACCGCCATTGCCCGTCGGTGTGCCTCCACACCGAGCTGCGCAGGGCGCTGCCTCGGCGGTCGGTCGTGCGATAGGTCAACAGCGCGGTGGCCCCGTCGAACACCTGAACATTCAGGACCTGCATGGAGGCAGCCGTCGACGGATCATCATCCAGGGCAGCGAGCATCGTGTCGCGGTTCCAGGCACGCCCGGACGTTCCGAACTCCTCAAAGTCAGGATCGAGCAGGACTGCCAGGCGTCCTGCGTCAGCGCGCACCTCCGGATCCAGCAGCTGCTCCTCAAGGGCGATCACCTGGTCGGCCTCGGAGGGGCTGTCCGGCAGAAACTCCTCCTCAAGCAGCGTGGAGAACAGGTCGGGAGCATCCTCGGGGTCCACGGCCGAAAGGCCGGCACGGGCTCCCCGGCTTCCGGTGGAGGTTTGCCGGACGGCAGAGGCCGCGGCAACAGGGCGGGTAGAAGCCGCGGGGCTGGTAGAAGCCGCGGGGCTGGCAAAAGCGGGAACCGCTACTGGATTTGGTTCGTCGGGAGCAGGGGCTCCCTGAAATCCTGGTCCGGCGGGAACAGGCGTGCGGGCCTGATACGCAGTGGCAACGGCGCGCGCCCGTTCGTCAGCGGCCTCGTTGAGCGGGTGACCGGCATGGCCCTTCACCCACTCGAAGGTGTAGCTGCGACCGACGATGGCGGCATCGATGTCCTTGAGCAGGTCGACGTTGAGCACTGGTTTGCCGTCGGCCTTGCGCCAGCCCTTCCGCTTCCACCCCGGCATCCATTTGGTGATGCAGTTGATGACGTATTGGCTGTCGCAGAGGATGCGCAGCGGCTGATCAGCCACATGCTCGGTGGAACGCAGCAGGTCCAGCACGGCCATCAGCTCGCCCTGGTTGTTCGTGCCATGTGGCCATCCGCCGGCCCGCCAGCAGTTCTCGTCCACAAACCAGGCCCATCCCGCGGGACCCGGATTGCCCAGCGCGGAACCATCGGCAGCAGCAACAATTGTCATGGGTTCCATACTTTCAGATATTTCAGACCTGCTGGGAACGGCCGCTAACGACACAGGGCCTGGTCCCCGCCCCGACCGAAGTCGAAGCGGAAACCAGGCCCTGCCGGTCGCGTCAGCGGCCGGGTCAGGTCAGGCGTGCGTGGGTGGGGCCCACACGCCCGAGGGCGTGGGGACTAGAAGCCGCCCATGCCACCCATCTCGTCAGCTCCCGGTGCCGCCGGAGCCGACTTCTGCGGCTTGTCGGCCACGACAGCTTCGGTGGTCAGGAACAGGCCGGCGATGGAAGCAGCGTTCTGCAGGGCAGAGCGAGTCACCTTTACCGGGTCATTGACGCCGGCAGCCAGCAGGTCTTCGTACTCACCGGTTGCGGCGTTCAGGCCGTGTCCAACAGGCAGTCCGCGGACCTTGTCGACGACGACGCCGGGCTCCAGGCCTGCGTTGAAGGCGATCTGCTTGAGTGGAGCGTCGATGGCCACGCGGACGATGTTTGCGCCCGTAGCCTCGTCGCCCTGCAGCTGCAGGTTGGCGAATGCCTTGACGCCGGCCTGGATCAGGGCCACGCCACCACCGGGGACGATGCCTTCTTCAACCGCAGCCTTGGCGTTGCGGACGGCATCTTCGATGCGGTGCTTGCGTTCCTTGAGCTCGACTTCGGTCGCGGCACCGGCCTTGATGACTGCTACACCGCCGGCCAGCTTGGCCAGGCGTTCCTGCAGCTTCTCACGGTCGTAGTCCGAGTCGGAGTTTTCGATCTCGGCGCGGATCTGGGCCACGCGACCGGCGATGGCATCGGCGTCGCCGGCACCCTCAACGATGGTGGTCTCGTCCTTGGTGACAACGACCTTGCGGGCCTTGCCGAGCAATTCGATCGTCGTGTTTTCCAGCTTCAGTCCGACTTCCTCGGCGATGACCTGGCCACCGGTGAGGATGGCGATGTCGGCCAGCTGAGCCTTGCGACGGTCACCGAAGCCCGGTGCCTTGACGGCGACGGACTTGAAGGTGCCGCGGATCTTGTTGACGATCAGTGTGGCCAGAGCCTCACCTTCGATGTCCTCGGCGATGATCAGGAGCGGCTTGTTGGACTGCATGACCTTTTCCAGGACAGCAACCAGATCCTTCACGCTGGAGATCTTGGAGTTCACGATCAGGATGTACGGGTCTTCGAGAACCG
>JAODMR010000070.1 GCA_025465475.1 Micrococcaceae bacterium | reverse complement strand
CGGACTTCAAGGCCGCGCTGGACCAGAGCGGGCTGAAGGTCCCGATGATCACCACGAACCTTTTCAGCCACCCGGTCTTCAAGGACGGCGGGTTCACCTCCAACGACCGGGCCGTGCGCCGGTTCGCGCTGCGCAAGGTGCTGGCCAACATCGACCTCGCCGCGGAACTCGACGCGAAGACCTTCGTGATGTGGGGCGGCCGGGAAGGCAGCGAGTACGACGGGTCCAAGGACCTCAACGCCGCCCTGGACCGGATGCGTGAGGGCGTGGACACCGTGGCCGGGTACGTCAAGGAAAAGGGCTACGACCTGCGCCTGGCGATCGAGCCCAAACCCAACGAACCCCGCGGCGATATCTTCCTGCCCACCGTGGGCCACGCCCTGGCCTTCATCGCCCAGCTCGAACACGGCGACATCGTCGGCGTGAACCCCGAAACCGGGCACGAGCAGATGGCCGGACTGAACTTCACCCACGGCATCGCCCAGGCCCTGTGGGCCGGCAAACTGTTCCACATCGACCTCAACGGCCAGCGCGGCATCAAATACGACCAGGACCTCGTCTTCGGCCACGGCGACCTGACCAGCGCCTTCTTCACCGTCGACCTGCTCGAAAACGGGTTCCCCAACGGCGGACCCCGCTACGACGGGCCCCGCCACTTCGACTACAAACCCTCCCGCACCGACGGCTACGACGGAGTCTGGAACTCGGCCAAAGCCAACATGGCCATGTACCTGATGCTCAAGGAACGCGCCCTGGCCTTCCGGGCCGACCCCGAAGTCCAGGAAGCCCTCAGCACCTCCGGCGTGTTCGAACTCGCCGAACCCACCCTGGCCGCCGGTGAAAGCACCACCGACCTGCTCGCCGACACCGCCTCCTTCGAGGACTTCGACGCGGACAAAGCCGCCGAACGCTCCTTCGCGTTCATCCGCCTCAACCAACTCGCCATGGAACACCTCCTCGGCGCCCGCTAACCCCACCCCCACCCACAGCCGCCGCCCCACCCAAGGGCGGCGGCTGAACCCATTTCCACCCCCACCCCCTCCGATCTCCACGACAACCTCCTCGACATCCCCATAATCTCCGCGACATCCCCGGTAACCTTCACGACCTCCGCACTAATTTCCACGACGACCTCCCAATAATCTCCACGACAAGGAAGCACTTCATGGCACTGGTAGCAGGCATCGACAGCTCCACCCAGTCCTGCAAGGTGGTGATCCGGGACGCCGACACGGGCGCCCTGGTCCGGCAGGGACGGGCGGTCCATCCGGAGGGAACCGAGGTGGACCCCGAAGCGTGGTGGGAAGCCCTGCAGTCGGCGCTGCGGGAAGCCGGTGGCCTGGCTGATGTCGCCGCCGTCTCCGTGGGCGGACAACAGCACGGCATGGTCTGCCTTGACCGCACCGGCGCAGTGGTGCGCCCGGCGCTGCTGTGGAACGACACCCGCTCCGCCGCCGCCGCACTGGCCATGATCCGGGAGGCCGGGAACGGCGACGAGTCCACGGGCGCGTCCTACTGGGCCACGACGACCGGAACCCTGCCCGTCGCCTCCCTGACCGCCACCAAGCTCCGCTGGCTGGCCGAGCACGAGCCGGAGAATGCGGCCAGGACGGCAGCGGTCTGCCTGCCCCACGACTGGCTGAGCTGGCGCTTGGCCGGGCATGGCCCCGGTGATGGCACCGAGGCCCTGCAGCAGCTGTTCACCGACCGTTCCGACGCCTCAGGCACGGGCTACTACTCCCCCGCCTCCGGCAGCTACCTGCCGCACGTGCTGGAACAGACGCTTGGGTTCACCCCGATCCTGCCCCGTGTGCTGGAACCCCTGGAATCCGGCGGCCGCACGCCCTCCGGGGCCCTGCTGGGCCCGGGCGCGGGGGACAATGCCGCGGCGGCGCTGGGCATCAACGCCCGGGTGGGTGACGTCATCGTCTCCCTGGGGACCTCGGGCGTGGTGTCAGCCATCTCCGCGGCACCCACTGCCGACAGTTCGGGACTCGTGGCCGGTTTTGCCGACGGCACCGGCAATTACCTGCCGCTCGCCTGCACCCTGAACGCCTCGCGCGTTTTCGACGCCACCGCCAGGCTGCTGGCCGTGGATCTGCAGGCCCTATCCGATCTGGCGCTCGCTGCTGCGCCGGGCGCGGACGGGCTGGTGCTGGTCCCGTACTTTGAGGGTGAACGGACTCCCAACCTGCCCGATGCCACCGGATCCCTGACGGGGATAACCCTGTCCAACCTCACGCCGGCGAACCTGGCCCGCGCCGCCGTCGAAGGCGTTATCTGTTCCCTGGCCGACGGGCTGCAGGCCCTCACCGCCCAGGGCGTGCACGCGGAGCGGATCCTGCTCATCGGCGGAGCGGCCCGTTCGGCGGCCGTGCAGCAGGTGGCGGCAGCGGTCTTTGGCCTGCCCGTGCTGGTGCCCGAACCCGGCGAGTATGTGGCCGACGGTGCCGCCCGCCAGGCCGCAGGAGTGCTGGCCGGTGTCCTGCCCGACTGGGACGCCGCCGGCACCAACGCCGTAACGGCCGAGCCGGCGCCCCAGGTGCTGGCCCGCTACCGCCAGGAAACCGCCCGCCTGTTCTGAGTTCCCCGAAAGGACGCCATGCCCTCCACGCCAGCTCCCGGAACACCCGCCGGCCTGACGATCCACCCGGCCCGCAACGTGTCAGGCCCGGCGCCGGCTGTCCTGGTGCTGCCCGGCGGCAGCTACGTCCGGCAGGCAGATCACGAGGCCGAGCCGGTCGCCGACGTGCTGGCCGGATGGGGGCTGCATGCGTTTGTACTGCGCTACCCGGTTGCCCCCGAACGCTTCCCGGCAGCGCTGATCCACGCCAAGCAGGCCATGGCCTGGATCCGCTCCGGCAATTGCGGGCTCGACGTGGCACCCCATCGTGTCGGCGTGCTGGGTTTCTCCGCCGGTGGCCACCTGGCGGCAAGTCTTGCCAATGATGCTTCGACCGGCGATGCCGGACTTGACGTGGCGCGTACCCGGCCCGACCTGGCGGTGCTGGGCTATCCGGTCATTTCCTTTCTCTCCGACGTGCACCAGGGCTCCATCGATGCGCTGCTGGGAGGGAACGCGGACGGGGCGATGTTGACGCAGCATTCCGCGGAGCTGCACGTCACTGCCGACAATCCGCCCACGTTCCTCTGGCATACCGCGGACGATGAAGCCGTCCCGGCGACCAACAGTGTCGCCTACAGCACGGCCCTGATGCGGGCAGGGGTTCCGGTGGAACTGCACCTGTTTTCCTCCGGGCGGCATGGACTGGGGCTGGCACCGGAACACCCGGCCGCCGCCTGGGTGCCGCTGTGCCGCAGCTGGCTGGCCGGCCGCGGCTGGCTGCCGGCGCCGGCATCGAACTGATCCGGCTAGCGCCGCAGCAAAGGCAGGCGCCGCCGATGCGAATCGCATCGGCGGCGCCTTTTTCCAACCTCAGTTCCTGGTGACGTCCAGTTCCACGACGGCCCAGGACAGGGCCGGCAGGGTGAGCCGGAGTTCACTGCCGGCGGCCTTGACGCCGTCAAGGGCTGTCAGGCCTACCTGCTCGCCGACCTGCTGGTTGTTGCTGGCGTGCCGGTCCTTGCCTTCGGGCGTTTCCAGCACCTCAGCGCGCCGGACCTGCCCGGCGTCGAAGCCGCGCAGCGCCACCTCCACGTCCGCGGCTTCCTCAAGCCCGCGGTTGGCGAAGAACAGAGCCACCCTGCCGTTCTCTTCGTCCCAGGTGGCGCTGACGTCCACCAGGTCCGCGTCACCGTACTTGGTGGTGTCGTATTTGTCGGAGTTGACCACCGCACGCAGGATCTGGCCCTTGGCGAGTTCGGCCATCCGGGCGAAGGGCCAGAAGATGCTCTGGCGCCAGGCCGGACCGTTTTCCTCACTCCGGATCGGGGCGATCACGTTGACCAGCTGCGCCTGGTTGGCGATCTTGACCCGGTCGCCGTGGCGCAGCAGCGAGTTCAGCAGCGTTCCCACCACGACGGCGTCGGTGACACTGTATTCGTCCTCGATGACCCGAGGATGTTCCTGCCAGTGCCCGGCTTCCTGGATCTTGTGCAGCTGGTCCTCGGTGTTGCGTCCGCGCTGGTACCAGACGTTCCATTCGTCGAAGGACAGGTTGATGTGCTTCTTGTGCTTGCCCTTGGCCCGCACCGAATCGGCCGTGGCGATGACTGACTCGATGAAGTAGTCGGTGTTCACAGCGCTGGCCAGGAAGCTTTCCGCGTCGCCGTTGTGCTCCTGGTAGTAGGCGTGCAGGGAGACGTAGTCGACGACGTCGTAGGTGTGGGTCAGCACCGTCTGCTCCCAGGCGCCGAAGGTTGGCATGCCCGAATTGGAGCTGCCGCAGGCGACCAGTTCGATGCTGGGGTCAACGTAGCGCATGGCCTTGGCGGCCTCCTGCGCCAGCCGGCCGTACTCGTCGGCGGTCTTGTGCCCGATCTGCCAGGGGCCGTCCATTTCGTTGCCCAGGCACCACAGTTTAATGTTGAACGGGTCCTTGGCTCCGTTCTTGATGCGCAGGTCCGACAGCTGCGTCCCGCCGGGATGGTTGGCATATTCGACAATGTTGCGGGCGGCTTCCACGCCTTTGGTGCCCAGGTTGATGGCTTCCATGATTTCGGTGCCGGCCTTCTTGGACCAGTCAGCGAATTCGTGCAGGCCGAACGCATTGGTTTCGAGCGTGTGCCAGGCACCGTCCAGGCGGCGGGGGCGTTGCTCGACGGGCCCAATGCCGTCTTCCCAGTTGTAGCCGGAGACAAAGTTGCCGCCGGGGTAGCGGACCACCGTGGCACCCATTTCCTTGGTCAGGGCCAGGACATCCTTGCGGAAGCCCTGCTCGTCGGCCTCCGGGTGCCCGGGTTCGTAAATGCCGGTATAGACGCAACGGCCCATGTGCTCCACGAAGGAGCCAAACAGCCGGCGGGGTACCTCCCCGATGGTGAAGTCGCGGTCAATGCTGATCCGTGCGCGGGACATATTCTTGCTCTCCTTGATGGGGTACGTGCCGACGGGTACGGCTGGTGGTGTGGTGCGTGATGGATTGGCTGGTTGTTTGGAGTGGGGTGGTTTGGTAGGTGATGGATGGAGTGGGTCAGGTGCCGGCGAGGCCGGTGGTCGCGAAGCCCTTGACGATCTGGCGCTGGAAGAACAGGAACACCACGATCAGGGGCAGCGCGGCCAGCAGCGCGGAGGCCATGTTCTGGGCGTACTGGATGCCGTAGGCGCTCTTGATGGTCTGCAGGCCTACCGGCAGGGTCAGCAGGGAGTTGTCGTTGGTGGCGATGAAGGGCCACAGGAAGTTGTTCCAGGCGCTGATGAAGACGAAGATCGCGACGGCGGCCAGGATGGGACGGGAAAGGGGAAGCACGATCTGGGTGAAAATGCGCATCCGGCTGGCGCCATCCATCACCGCGGCTTCCTCAAGTTCGCGCGGAATCTGGTCAAAGAACTTCTTGAGCACAAACACCATGGCCGGGTGGATGACCTGGGGCAGGATGATCGCCCAGGAAGTGTCGATCAGATGCAGTGCCACCATCTGGTAGAACAGCGGAATGATCAGCACCGGCGGCGGAATGATGATCGAGGCGATGATCACGCCCATCAGCAGGCGCTTGCCCTTGAAGTCGATGCGGGACAGGGCGTAGGCCACGAGGGCGGAGATCACCAGCGTGATCAGCGTGATGGCAGCCGAGGTGTAGAAGGAGTTCCACGTCCACAGCGGAATGTTGCCGTCCTGGAAGACCTTGGCGAAGGCGTCGAAGGTGAAGCCCGACGGCGGCACCCAGCTCACCTTGGGGGCGGCCGCGTCCGTTTCACTCTTGAACGCGGTGACGGTGGCCCAGGCAAACGGGATGAGCCAGAGCACGGCGATCAGGGCGGCAACAACGAGGGCGACGATTTTCCCCGTCGTCATGGTGCGCCTGGGTGGCCGCGGGTTTTCCAGCCGCGCCGGGGAGGTGGGGGGAAGGGTTCTGCTGGTGGTTTGGGTCGCCATGGCTATGCACTCCTACGACGGGTGAGAACGAACTGCGCGATCGACACGACCACGATGAGTCCGAAGAAGATGTACGAGATGGCTGCCGAGTAGCCCAGCCGGTAACCGGTGAAACCGGTTTCGAAGATGTACTCCACCACCGGGCGGGTGGAACCGCCCGGACCACCCGCGGTCATCTGGTACACCTGGTCGAAGATTTTCAGCGACGCCAGGATCTGCAGGATGATGATCATGACTGTCGTCGGGCTCAGTTGCGGCAGGGTAATTGAGAAGAACTGCCGCCACGCCCCGGCCCCGTCCAGGGACGCCGCCTCGTAGTGCTGGTGGGGAATGTTCTGCATTGCGGCCAGGTAGAGCAGGAAGTTGAACCCGACGGTCCACCAGACCGTGGCGATGACGATGGCCCACATGGCCACGTCGGGGTTGTTCAGCCATGCCACCCTGGGCAGGCCGATCTTGGTCAGGGCGTCGTTGATCAGGCCCAGTTGGGGGTTGTACATCCAGGTGAAGAACAGGGACACCACGGTGGAGGCCAGCAGATAGGGGGCAAAGTAGGACAGCCGCCAGAGCCACTGGGCCGGCAGTCCGATGTTGACCAGGGCGGCCATCGCCAGGGCGACCAGCACCAGCGGGACGGTGCTGATCACCGTGAAGTAGAGCGTGTTGCCAAGGGAATGCCACATGTCGGCGTCGGCGAAAGCCTCCGCGTAGTTGGCGAAGCCGATGACGTCGTCGTTGGCGCCGGTGAGGGATTTTCCGGTCATGCTCATGTACAGGCCGTAGGCAATGGGCCAGACCAGGAAGACGAGGAAGAACACCAGGAACGGTGTCGCGAAGGCCCAGCCGTTCGCGTTGTCCCGCTTCCTGCGGGGGTTGGAGGCCGGCCTGGTGGTGGCGGGCCGGGACATCGTTGAGGAACTCATGGAGGACTCCTTTGTCGCTCGAGCTGCCGCTAGACCGGATTGGGCTTGGAGAGGAGGTTGTTGGTGCGGTCAACGAAGGCGTCCCAACCCGCGGCCGCCTTATCGCGGCCAAGCAACACGTTCTGCACCGCGTTGGCGAAGTAGGTCTGCCAGTCGGAACCGGACCCGCTGAACCAGGCCTGCGGATCGTATTCGAGGATGTCCGCTGCGTTGGCGTAGTGCACCTGGGGCAGCAGCTTGCTGTAGGCATCAGACTTGACCACCGGCTGGTAGGCCGGAATGTGGCCGGCCTCCGCCCAGGCAAGGGAACCCTTGAGCAGGTCGCTGACGAATTTGTAGACGTCCTTGCGCTTGGTGTCATCGACGGTCAGCTGCCGTGGCAGCACGAACGCGTGCGAGTCGGCGTAGGCGGCAGGGGTTCCGAACAGGGTCGGAATGGTGGAGGCGTCGAAGGGCAGGCCTGCCTTCTTGATCGTGGGGATCTCCCACACGCCGGTGAAGAGCATGCCCGATCCGCCGCGGGCGAATTCGGCGATGCCGGTGCTGATGTCACCTGCCTGGGCGGCAATCGTGTCATCAAAGAGGGAGGTCATGAACTCCAATGATTCAATGGCGGCATCCCGGTCGGCCTTCATGGGTTGTCCGGGGGTCAGCTCCATGTCTGCGCCGTGCTGCTTGTACAGGGTGTAGAACAGGCGCCACATCTGGGATCCGCTGCCCAGGTAGCCGAAGGAGAGCCCGTGCGCACCGGTGACCTTCTGCATTTCGCGGGCCATGGCCAGGAACTCCTGCGGGGAACTGACCTGCTGCAACTGCCCGTTGCCGCCCAGCAGCCCTGCCTTGGAGGCGACGTCCGTGTTGTAGAACATGACGAATGGGTGGGAGTCCAGCGCGATCGAGAAGACTTTGCCGTCCTGTTGGCTCTTTTCCCACACCCGCGGCGCGAAGGTCTCGGGTCCCACGCCGTGCTCGGCGAGCAGGGACAGGTCCCACGGCTCAATGAGTCCGCCGGGCGCGTATCCGGCGACCCTGCTGGCGTGCATGATGGCCAGCTCGGGTGGTCGGCCGCCGGCCGAGGCCATCGCGAGCTTGGTGTAGTAGGGCGGGCCCCAGGCCAGCACGGTCGGGTGCACCTTGAACGAGGGGTTGGCCGCGTTGGCTTTGTCGATCAGGCCCTGCATTTTGATGCCGTCACCTCCCGAGAGCAGGTGCCAAAACTTGAGGTTTTGTACCGAGGCCTCCGCGGCCCCGCCACACCCCGTCAGGCTGGTTGCCATTAGTGCGCTCCCAAGCACCGCGGACCCGCCTGCCAGTAACTGCCTTCGCGAAAACTGCTTTCCGCCGAAGATATCCAACTGCTTCACCCGTCACTCCTTTGGACGCGCTGAAAGAACATTGCAGACCTCATTTCCAGCGTCATTCCCGCGGTCAAAGTGATCTGCGCCATACGTTACATCGTTGTAAAGAGGGTCACAAGAGTTTTTTGTTAGCGATCACAGTAG
>JAODMR010000051.1 GCA_025465475.1 Micrococcaceae bacterium | reverse complement strand
CAGAACCTGCAGGACGGCCCCCACAAGGACCTGCGCCGTGCACGCGCTGCCGCCATCAACATGGTGCCGACGTCCACGGGAGCTGCCAAGGCCATCGGCCTGGTCCTGCCGGAACTGAAGGGCAAGCTGGACGGCTACGCCATCCGCGTCCCCGTTCCCACCGGATCCGCCACTGACCTGACCGTGACCCTCAACCGGGAAGCCAGCGCCGCGGAAATCAAGGCCGCCTACAAGGCCGCAGCCGCGGAGGGCAAGCTCAAGGGCTACCTCAGCTACACCGAGGACCCGATCGTTTCCTCCGACATCGTGACCGACCCGTCATCCTGCATCTTCGACGCCGGTTTGACCAAGGTCATCGGAAACCAGGTCAAGGTCGTCGGCTGGTACGACAACGAATGGGGCTACTCCAACCGCCTGGTCGACCTGACGGAGCTCGTCGCCGACAAGCTGGCCTAGTCGGATGGCCCTGTCCACCCTCGACGACCTTCTCGCTGACGGTGTCCGCGGGCGCTACGTGCTGGTCCGGTCGGACCTGAACGTACCGCTCGACGGCGCCACCGTGACCGACGACGGCCGCATCCGGGCGTCGCTGCCGGTCATCGCCCGGCTGGCGTCCGAGGGCGCACGCGTCCTGGTGGCCGCCCACCTGGGGCGGCCCAAGGGGGCACCTGAGGCGAAATACTCGCTTCGGCCCGCCGCTGACCGGATGGCGGAACTGGCTTCCTTCCCCGTAACGCTCGCCGCCGACACCACCGGCGAGGCGGCCCAGGCCGCCGCAGCGGAACTGCCGGAGGGGCAGGTCCTGATCCTGGAGAACGTGCGTTTCGACGCGCGCGAGACCAGCAAGGACGACGCGGAGCGGGAAGCGTTTGCCGCGGAGCTCGCAGCTCTCACCGGCGACAACGGTGCCTACGTCGACGACGCCTTCGGGGCGGTGCACCGCAGGCACGCCAGCGTGTACGACATCGCCCGACTCCTGCCCTCCTACCAGGGCGACCTGGTCCGCACGGAACTTGAGGTGCTGCGGAAGCTCACCTCCGACACGCAGCGGCCGTACGTCGTCGTGCTCGGCGGGTCAAAGGTTTCGGACAAGCTGGCGGTCATCGACAACCTGATCGGCAAGGCGGACACCATTCTGGTCGGTGGGGGCATGCTCTTCACCTTCCTGGCCGCCCAGGGCCATGCCGTGGGCGCCAGCCTCCTTGAGGCAGACCAGATCCCGGCCGTACAGGCCTACCTTGAACGGGCGGCCGAAGCAGGAACCACCTTCGTGCTGCCGACCGACATCGTGGTGGCGGCCACCTTCGGCGCAGAGGCCGCCCACGAGACCGTTCCGGCGGAGGCAATCGAGGGCAGCAGCTTCGCCGCCTCCGGCCTGGGCCTGGACATCGGACCGGAAAGCGGTCGCGCGTTCGCGGAGCAGATCCGCGCCGCACGCACCGTGTTCTGGAACGGGCCGATGGGGGTGTTCGAGTTCCCGGCCTTCGCCGAAGGAACCCGCGCCGTGGCCGGCGCCCTGACCGAGGCAACGGCCGCAGGAGCCTTCACCGTGGTTGGTGGCGGCGATTCGGCTGCCGCCGTCCGGTCACTGGGCTTCGAGGACAGCCAGTTCGGGCACATTTCCACCGGCGGAGGCGCCAGCCTGGAGTACCTTGAGGGCAAGGAGCTCCCGGGCCTGACAGCCCTGGATTCCTAGCCATGGAAGCGGTGCCGGTTCCCTTGAGGAACCGGCACCGCTTTTCCCCGGGGCACCCCGGGACCCGAAATCCCCGGGACGGACCCGGAACCCCGGACTTCCGGGACGGACCCGCAACAGCATTTGGAGTGATGCATGACCACGTCAACAAACGGCACCTTCGACCGGAAGCCCCTGATTGCCGGCAACTGGAAAATGAACATGGACCACGTCCAGGGCATCACCCTGCTGCAGAAGCTGGCGTGGACGCTCGAGGATGCCCGGCACGACTTCAGCCGCGTCGAAGCCGCAGTCTTTCCCCCCTTCACTGACCTGCGCGGTGTGCAAACCCTGGTTCAGGGGGACAAGCTCAAGCTGGTTTACGGCGCGCAGGACCTGTCGCCCGAGGACGCCGGCGCCTACACCGGGGACATCTCCGGGGCGTTCCTGGCCAAGCTGGGCTGCAGCTACGTCCTGGTGGGACACAGCGAGCGGCGCACGATCCACGGTGAAGACGACCAGCTGCTGAACCGCAAGGTGCAGGCTGCGTTCCGGCACGGACTGGTTCCGGTGCTGTGCGTGGGCGAAGGCCTGGATATCCGCCAGGCCGGGACCCACGTCGAGCACACCCTGAGCCAGTTGCGCGGCGCCGTGGAAGGCCTTGGCCCGGAGCAGGCCGCCACCCTGGTGGTCGCCTACGAGCCTGTCTGGGCCATCGGCACCGGCGAGGTGGCCGGACCGGAGGACGCGCAGGAAATGTGCGCTGCGCTGCGCGCCGAACTGGGCCAGATCTTCGACACGGAAACTGCGGCCAAAATCCGGCTGCTCTACGGCGGATCCGTCAAGGCAGCCAACGCCGCAGCCATCCTCCGGGAGCGCGACGTGGACGGAGTCCTCGTGGGAGGCGCCAGCCTCGACGTGGCCGAGTTTGCTAATATTGTCAGGTTCGAGAACCACCTGCTGACCGACTAGCGGCACGCAGACCAAATCCGCTGAAAGGCCGTCGTGGACGTTCTACAAATCATCCTGCAGATCCTGCTGGGCATCACCAGCCTGCTGTTGACGTTGCTCATCCTGCTGCACAAGGGACGCGGTGGCGGACTCTCGGACATGTTTGGTGGCGGCATGAGCTCCAGCCTCGGCTCCTCCGGGGTCGCCGAGCGGAACCTCAACCGTTTCACCATCATTCTGGGCATCACCTGGGGCCTGGTCATCATCGGCCTGGGCCTGCTGATGAGGTTCGCCGGGCAATCCTGACCTGTCCGGTCACGGGCCCCCGCTGTAGGATGGTGACACAGTCATCGCTTCCAGCAGTAGGGAGTCCTGTCATGCCTCACATCAGCGGCGGTTTCCGCGGTACCAGAGTAGGGGCAATTGCCGGTGCGCCACCGCCCCCTGAATCAGACAATCCGGAGATGGAGCTTATGCCCCGTCTCCGGATTTCCTATTGGTGCACCCAGGGCCACGAGACTCCAGTGGTGTTCAGCCTCCTGCCGGTGGATCAGATCCCGGAGCAGTGGGACTGTGTACGCTGCGGCCGGGCCGCTGGCCGGACGGCCAACGACCTTCCGCTGCCCACGGCTTTTGGGGACCAGCCGTTCAAGAGCCATCTGGACTACGTCAAGGAACGCCGCAGCGTGGCAGAGGGTGAACAACTCCTGGAGGAGGCGCTCGAACGGTTGAGGCACCGGCGCGGCCGTCCCGGCCGGAGGTGAAACAGGAGAGGGTCCGTCAGCTGAACTGACGGACCCTCTCCTGTTACCTCCTGCGCTGATGGCATGCTGCTGCGTACTTTTCTGCGCCGTCAGGAGTGCTGGCGGACCATGAGCGGACCGGGAACCTTGGCGGCTGCCTCCTGGTCGATCAGCCACAGGGTCTTGACCTCACCGCGCGGACCGGCGGCAGGAACCTGCACGGGATTGGCGCCGGCCAACGCCAGCCCCACGGCACCTGCCTTGTCGCTGCCCGCCGCAACGAGCCAGATTTCCTGGGCCGAGTTGATCGCCGGCAGGGTCAGGGACACGCGCAGCGGTGGAGGTTTCGGCGCGTTTTCGACACCGATGACGTTGCTGTCGCCGGTGCGGACGCCGGCCATCTCCGGAAACAGGGAGGCGATGTGGGCGTCGGGACCGATGCCAAGCAGCAGCACATCGAACCGCGGCAACGAAGGCACCTCCGCGTCCTCGGAAGCGTCACCGGCGAAATGTTCCAGGCGGGCGGCGTCGGCAAGTTCCCGGGCATAGTCAGCCGCTGCTTCGTGCACCGTGGCGAAACGGTCGGTGCTGCCCATGAGGTGGATCCGTTCGGGGTCCGTGCCGACCCGGGACAGCAACGCTTCCGCAGCCTGGACCTCGTTCCGGTTGCCGTCACCGGCCGGCAGGAACCGTTCATCGCCCCACCAGAAGTTCACCTTGGACCAGTCCACGGCGGAGCACGCGGGGGAGTCCACAATGGCCTTCAGTGTGGCGATGCCCACCGTGCCGCCGGTCAGGACGACGGTGGCCTCGCCGCGCTCATTCTGCACATCCAGCAGCTTGGTGATCAACCGTGCCGCCGTGGTCGCAGCCAGGACGTCGAAGGACGGGTGGACGTTGATCCGCACCGTGCCGGTCACGCGTCGGCCCCCACGTGTTCGGCGAGCAGCTGGGTCAGCCCCTCGGTGATGACCTCACCAAAAACGTCGTCCGGGTCAAGGCGCCGCAGCTCCTCGGCCAGGCAGTCCTGCAGGGACCGGCGAGGCAGGGCAATCCGCTGCTGCGGCTGGCCTGGCTGGGTCAAGGTGGCCTCCGTGGTGCCGGGCCGGACCAACTTCACGTCACCGCTGGCCCTGCTCATCACCACACGGCGGATGCCTGTTCCCGCTGGATCCTCGATGACGTTAATCGGCGCGCCCAGGGCGCGGTGCAGCCAGGCGGCCAGCAGCAGGGTGCTGGGGGAGTCGGTGGCACCTTCCACAGTCAGGGCGGTGATCGGCTCGTCGCCCAGACCGCCATCCAACTGGTCCAAAACCGCAGCGAGCTGGATCCGCCAGTTGGTCAGGCGCGTCCACGCCAGGTCCGTGTCGCCTTCCGCGTACGTTGCGCTGATATGTTCCAGCGCCTTGCGCGGGTCGGGCTCGTTCGCGGAATCAGTGATCCGGCGGTGCGCGATCCGTCCAATGGAGGTTTCCGACGCCTTGTCAGGAATCCCGTGCGGCCACCACGCCACGATGGGAGCGTCGGGCAGCAGCAGCGCGGAAACCAGTGACTCGTCCTGCGTGGCGAGGGATCCGTATCCCCGCAACACGACCACCTCTGAGGCGCCGGCGTCACCGCCAACCCGGATTTGCGCATCCAGGCGTGTGTCCGCGTTGGCGTCGGCCTCCGCCACCACAATGATCCGGCAGGGGTGCTCGCGGCTGGCAAGGTTGGCGGCCTCGATGGCCTCCTCTTCATGCCCGCTCCTGGTCAATACCACCAGGGTCAACACACGGCCCAAGGTGACCACGCCACCCTGCTCGCGCATGGACTGCATTTTCTTGGACACCTTTGATGTGGTGGTGTCCGGCAGGTTCACTATCACGGCCTTCTCCAGGTCCTTCCGTCTCGGGCCAACAGGTCGTCGGCGGATGCCGGTCCCCAGCTGCCCGGTGCATATGCCTCCGGCCGCTCGCCCGAGGAAGCCCAATACTGTTCGAACGGGTCCAGGATCTTCCAGGACAACTCAACTTCCTGGTGCCGCGGGAACAGCGGCGGCTCACCAAGGAGCACGTCGAGGATCAGGCGTTCGTACGCCTCAGGGCTGGACTCCGTGAACGCGTGACCATACCCGAAGTCCATGGTCACGTCCCGGACTTCCATCTGCGTGCCGGGCACCTTGGACCCGAACCTGATGGTGACCCCCTCGTCGGGCTGCACCCGGATCACGACGGCGTTCTGGCCAAAGTTGGATTCCTTGTTGTCGGTGAAGAGCAGGTTGGGCGCCTTCTTGAAGACGACGGCAATTTCGGTCACCCGCCGACCCAGCCGCTTCCCGGTCCGCAGGTAGAACGGGACGCCGCTCCAGCGCCGGGTGTTGATGTCCAGCCGGACGGCGGCGAACGTCTCGGTGTTGGAGTCTGCGGGAATGCCCTCTTCCTCCAGGTAGCCGAGCACCTGTTCCCCACCCTGCCACCCCCCGGCAAACTGGCCGCGGGCGGAGTGATGGGAGAGGTCCTCCGGCAGCTTGACCGCGGCCAGCACCTTCTCCTTCTCCGCGCGCAGGTCCTCAGCGTTGAACGAGATGGGTTCCTCCATCGCCGTCAGGGCCAGCAGCTGCAGCAGGTGGTTCTGAATGACGTCCCGGGCAGCGCCAACACCGTCGTAATAGCCGGCGCGGCCCCCCGTGCCGATGTCCTCGGCCATGGTGATCTGGACGTGGTCCACAAAGTTGCCGTTCCAGATCGGCTCGAAGAGCTGGTTGGCGAAGCGCAGCGCCAGAATATTCTGGACGGTTTCCTTACCCAGGTAGTGGTCGATGCGGAACACGGCGTCGGCAGGGAAGACCGACTCGACAATTTCGTTCAGCTCCCGGGCCGACTCCAGGTCGTGTCCGAAGGGCTTTTCGATGACCACACGGCGCCAGGTGTCATCGCCTTCGGCCTGGGCCAGGCCGTGGGCTGAGAGCTGGCGGCAGACCTTCTCGAAGGCCTTGGGCGGAATGGACAGGTAGAACGCGTGGTTGCCCCGCGTGCCGCGCTGTTCGTCCAGGTCTTCCAGAGTCGCCTTCAGGCGGTCGAACGCCTCATCGTCGTCGAACTCTCCCTGCACAAACCGGACGCCCTCCACCAGCTGGTTCCACACGTCCTCGTTGAAGGGCGTGCGGCAGTAGGCCACGACGGAATCACGCACCTCAGCGGCGAAGTCCTCGTCCTCCCAGTCACGGCGGGCAAAACCGACGAGAGCGAAGCTGGGCGGCAGCAGGCCGCGGTTGGCCAGGTCATAGACGGCCGGCATGAGTTTCTTGCGGGCCAGGTCGCCGGTGACACCAAAGATCACCAGGGACGATGGGCCCGCCACCCGGGACAGCCGGCGATCGCGGCCGTCCCGGAGCGGGTTGATTTTCTTTTGTGTGTCCGAATCGGGCATAGGTTGTCAGTTGCCTTGGTTCTCGGCGTGCTGCTCCGCGAAGGCGGACACCACGGTGTTCAGTTGTTGTACGCCGGCAGCGCGGTCGGCGAAGTGCAGGCGAAGCACGGGCCGGCCGTGTTCGGCCAGCACCTGGGCGTCTCCTGCCGCCTGGGCCTGGATCAGCTCACCGAAGGTGAACGGCCGGTCCGGGATGCCCAGATCCTCGGAGGCGGCGGCGGTGATCTGCAGGAAAACGCCAATCGCCGGTCCGCCCTTGTGGAACTGCCCGGTGGAGTGCAGGAAGCGGGGCCCCCAACCGAAGGTGACCGGACGGTGCGTGGCAGCGGCCAGCCGGGTGCGGACCTCTTCCAGCGGCGCGCAGGAGATCCTGTCCACGTACGCCTGGACACTCAGGTAACCATCCGTGCCCAGCTGCGCGACCAGGGCCTGCAGCGCATCGCCGACGGTTTTTGCCTCGCCCAGCCAGTCCCCGCCGCGGACCTCAATGGCGCCGTCAATGAAGGACGCCGGTGCGGGCTCGGGTTGCGCGTCGAGCAGGCCGCGCGCGGCCTGCTTGGCGGCCTCGACGTCCGGCTGGTCGAAGGGGTTGATCCCCAGCAGGCGGCCGGCCACGGCCGTGGCGAACTCCCACAGCACCATCTGTGCGCCCAGGCCGCCGGCCAGGCGGACCTCGGCGGGCGCGCCGTCGGCAGTTGCCGCCGGCTCATCGTCGGCGTCAGCGGCCACCAACCGGACCACCAGGACGTCCGCTGCGGCGTCAGTGATTTCCGGTGCGTCAGTGCCGGCGACGACGGGGAGCAGCCCGGTGCCCAGCTTTCCTGTCGATTCGGCGATCAGCTGTTCAGCCCAGTCGGGGAATCCGACAATGCCGGAACCCTCATCCACGATCAGGATCTTGTTGCGCAGCGGATCCGTTCCGCCCAAGGCAGCGCCGAGGGCCAAACCGATGTTGTCGTCCGCG
Organism: Micrococcaceae bacterium; assembly: GCA_025465475.1. Taxonomy (GTDB): domain Bacteria; phylum Actinomycetota; class Actinomycetes; order Actinomycetales; family Micrococcaceae; genus Arthrobacter_M. Next base: position 5,653 of record JAODMR010000051.1, on the reverse strand, counting down.
TCATCGCGCAGCACCTCACCGGTTTCCTCCGCTTCGTCCAGCAGGCCCTGGATGTCCACGCCGGCCAGTCCCGAGGGAACCAGGCCGAAGGCGGTCAGCGCCGAGTAACGCCCGCCAACGTTGGGGTCGGCGTTGAACACCTTGCGGTAGCCGGCCTCCCTGGACGCCTTGTCCAGCGGCGAACCGGGGTCGGTGACGATGATGATGCGGCTCTTGGCGTCCACTCCCGCCCGGGTGAACTCCTGCTCGAAGATCCGGCGCTGGGAGTCCGTTTCCAGGGTGGAGCCGGACTTGGAGGACACCACGATGGCGGTGTGCTCCAGCCGGTCGGCCAACGCGGCCGAGACCTGTTCCGGGTCGGTGCTGTCCAGTACCGTCAGCTCAACGCCGGCCGTGCGGGTGATGACCTCCGGGGCCAGCGACGAGCCGCCCATGCCCGCGAGCACGATGTGGTTCACGCCCTCGGCCTGGAGTTCTGCGCGCAGCGCCTCGATCTCGGCCACCAAGGGGCCGGAGACGGCGGGTGCTTCGACCCAGCCGAGGCGTTTGGCGGACTCGGACTCCGCGTCCGGGCCCCACAGGGTGGCATCCTTGTCGAAGATCCGGGACGCGACCTTGTCGGCCACCAAAGCGGGGACGTGCTGCTGCACTGCCTGCTGGGCCGCACCCGAGGCGGCGACGGAAAGGGTAGTCAACGTCAGTTCTCCTTGCCGGCCTGGTCCAGGGCCGTCTGTACGGTTTCCAGCAGTTCCGACCAGCTGGTGACGAACTTGTCGACGCCCTCGCGCTCCAGCAGGTCCACCACCTCGTTGTAGGACACGCCCACCTTTTCCAGGTCGTCCAGGACGGTGTTGGCCTCCTCGTACCGGCCGGTGATCGTGTCGCCCGTGACGTCGCCGTGGTCGAACGTCGCATCCAGGGTCTTCTCCGGCATGGTGTTGACCACGCCGGGGGCGACGAGCTCGGTGACGTACAGGGTGTCCGGGTACGCGGGGTCCTTGACGCCGGTGGAAGCCCACAGCGGACGCTGCGGGAGCGCGCCCGCGTCGGCCAGCAGCTGCCAGCGCTCGGTGCTGAAGAGCTCCTCGTAAATCTGGTAGGCCAGGCGGGCGTTGGCGACGCCGGCCTTGCCCTTGAGGGCCTTGGCTTCGGGGGTGCCGATGGCGTCCAGGCGCTTGTCGATTTCGCTGTCCACCCGGGATACGAAGAAGGACGCGACGGAGTGGATGCCTGCGAGTTTCAGGCCCTTCTCCTTGGCCTGCTCCAGCCCGTTGAGGTAGGCGTTGATGACCGCACGGTAGCGCTCGAGCGAGAAGATCAGGGTGACGTTGACGCTGATGCCTTCGGCGATGGTCGCCGTGATGGAGTCAAGGCCCTCGACCGTCGCGGGGATCTTGATGTGCACGTTGTCCCGGCCGATTTTCTTGGACAGCTGCTGGGCCATGTCGGACGTCTTGTCCGCGTCCGCAGCAAGCCGGGGATCGACCTCGATGGAGACGCGGCCGTCGATGCCCTTGGTGGCGTCGGCGATGGGCTTGAACAGGTCAGCGGCACGGGCGACGTCTTCGGTGGTGATCTCAAAGACGGCCTTCTCCACGTCGGCGCCCTGCTTGGCCAATTCGGAGACCTGCTCGGCGTAGGACTCGCCCTTGGACAGGGCGGCAGCGAAGATGCTCGGGTTGGTGGTGACGCCCACGACGTTCTTCTCGTCGATGAGTTTCTGCAGGCTGCCCGAGTTCAGGCGCTCACGGGACAGGTCATCGAGCCAGATGGAGACGCCGGCGGCTGACAAGGCGGCCGTGGGCGTGCTCTGGTTGGTTTGTTCGTTGGTGGTGGTCATGACGTAATCTCCTTGATTCGCGGCGGATGCTGGGGGTCCGGCTAGTTCTTCTGGTCGCCCGTGGCGGAAGAGCTGCTGCCGGAGGGAGCGGCTGAGGTTTCGCTGAGCGACTCCTGGCCGTTCCGGACGGCCGCCAGCGACTCCCGGGCGGCATTGGCGACGGCCTCGGTGGTGATGCCGAATTCGCGGTAGAGGGTCTTGTAGTCAGCGGAGGCGCCGAAGTGCTCCAGCGAGATGGAGCGGCCGTTGTCGCCGACGAGCTGGTGCCAGCCCTGGGCGATGCCGGCTTCCACCGAAACGCGGGCCTTCACGGCGCTCGGCAAAACACTTTCGCGGTAGTCGGCGTCCTGCTTGTTGAACCATTCGAGGCAGGGTACGGAGACCACGCGGGTCGGAATGCCTTCGGCCTGCAACTGCTCGCGTGCTTCAACGGCCAGGTGCAACTCGGAGCCGGTGCCGAGCAGAATGACCTCCGCCTCGCCGCCTTCAGCATCGGCCAGCACGTAGCCACCGCGGGCCACGCCTTCAGCGGAACCGAAGGTGGAACCGGATGCCTCGCCCTCGCCACGCTCGAAGGTGGGGATGTTCTGGCGGGTCAGCACGATGCCGGCCGGGTTCTCGGTGTTTTCCAGGATGGTCCGCCAGGCCACGGCGACCTCGTTCGCGTCGCCGGGACGGACGACGTCGAGCCCGGGAATCGCGCGCAGGGCGGCGAGCTGTTCCACCGGCTGGTGCGTGGGGCCGTCTTCGCCCAGTCCGATGGAATCGTGGGTCCATACGTAGATTGACGGGACTCCCATCAGGGCGCCGAGTCGGATGGCCGGACGCTGGTAGTCGCTGAAGATCAGGAACGTGGCCGAGAACGCGCGGGTGCTGCTGTGCATCACGATGCCGTTGACGATCGCAGCGGAGGCGTGTTCGCGGATACCGAAGTGCAGTGTCTTGCCGTACGGGTTGCCGCTCCAGGACGAGGTCTGCTTGCCTACCGGAATGAAGGAAGCTTCTCCTTCGAAGGCGGTGTTGGTGGATTCGGCCAGGTCGTTGGACCCACCCCACAGCTCCGGCAGTACCGGGCCGATGGCGTTGAGCACCTTGCCGGAGGCCTTACGGGTCGCCACCGCTTCGCCGGCCTTGAACGTCGGCAGGGCATCGGCCCAGCCCTCGGGCAGGCGGCGCTGGGCGATGCGCTGCAGGGTCTCGTTCGCTTCCGGGTTGGCTTCCTGCCAGGCCGAGAAGCCCTTTTCCCACTCGGCCCGCAGCTCGCGGCCGCGGTCCTTGACCTGGCGTGCGTGCTCCAGAACCTTGCGGTCGACGTCGAAGCTCTTCTCCGGGTCGAAGCCGAGTTCACGCTTCACGGCGGCCACTTCGTCCGCGCCCAGGGCCGAGCCGTGGATCTTGCCGGTGTTCTGCTTGGTCGGCGCCGGGTAGCCGATGATGGTGCGCAGCGCGATGATCGACGGACGCGAGGTTTCCTTCTTGGCGGTGACCAGGGCCGTGTAGAGCTCCTGAACGTCCTCCTTGTAGACCCCGGTCTTGGTCCAGTCGACCCGCTGCACATGCCAGCCGTACGCTTCGTAGCGCTTCAGCACGTCCTCGGAGAACGCGATGTCGGTGTCGTCCTCAATGGAGATGTGGTTCTGGTCGTACAGGACCACCATGTTGCCCAGTTCCTGGTGCCCGGCGAGCGAGGACGCCTCGGCGGTGACGCCTTCCTGCATGTCGCCGTCGGAGGCGAAGACCCAGATGGTGTGGTCGAAGGGGCTGGTGCCCTGGGCGGCGTCGGGGTCCATCAGGCCGCGCAGGCGGCGCTGGGCGAACGCGAACCCGACGGAGGAGGCCAGTCCCTGCCCCAGCGGGCCGGTGGTGATCTCGACGCCGGCGGTGTGGCGGTACTCGGGGTGACCGGGGGTCTTGGAACCCCAGGTGCGCAGCGCTTCCAGGTCCTCAAGCTCCAGGCCATAGCCGGAGAGGAACAGCTGGATGTACAGCGTCAGGGAAGTGTGTCCGGGGGAGAGCACGAACCGGTCGCGGCCGGTCCATTCCGGGTCGGACGGGTCGTGGCGGAGCAGCTTCTGGAACAGCAGGTAGGCGGCCGGGGCCAGGCTCATGGCCGTACCCGGGTGCCCGTTCCCGACCTTCTCCACCGCATCGGCAGCCAGTACCCGGACCGTGTCAACGGCCCGCTGGTCCAGATCGGTCCAAATCAGTTCTTGGTCTTCCAGATGCGGCACGTAGCGCCCTCTCACTAGGGATCAGGTGTCACGGCGCAGGTACATACAAGGCAAAGCCCTGTGGGCCACCGCCGTTCACCATTGAATCGTCGTCATTTAGTCCTTGTTCAGCTTAGACCTTAAGGACCGTCGGCACGCTAAACATTGCTGCCACGCCGGGGCGGGCACCGCCGGAGACTGCAATAATCAGTAATTCGGCACCGACCTTGGCGGAAGGCTATACCGCGCGCCGTGGGTATGATAGAAGCTGCGTCAGGAGGGCATTTCTGTGCCTGTCCGGCAATAGCTTCTTCGCAATGAACCCTCGCAGATAAGACATGGTGACCTCGGTGAGCGCAACTAAAATGACGACGACCCAGGCCGGCCCCCGCGGCCGGCTTGGGTTTGCTGACAAGGTCAAGGCGTATATCGCCCTGACCAAGCCGCGCGTCATTGAGCTGCTGCTGGTTACGACGCTGCCCACCATGATCTTCGCCGCCCGGTCGATGCCCGGCCTGGGACTGATCCTGGCGACCCTCATCGGGGGTGCCTTCGCTGCCGGCAGTGCTGGTGCGTTCAACTGTTACATCGACCGGGACATTGACAAGGTCATGCACCGGACGTCGAACCGGCCCCTGGTGACCGGGGCGGTGACCCCGCGGGAGGCCTTGGTCTTTGCCTGGCTGCTGGGGGCGGCGGCGATCGTGATCCTCTGGTTTGGCGCCAACCCGCTGTCGGGACTGCTCGGCGTCGCAGCGATCTTCCTGTATGTGGTGGTCTATTCCCTGATCCTGAAGCGCCGGACCTCGCAGAACATTGTTTGGGGCGGCGCCGCGGGGTGCATGCCGGTGCTGATTGCCTGGGCCGCGGTGACCAACAAGGTCGAGTGGCCCGCCGTCATCCTGTTCATGGTGATTTTCCTGTGGACCCCTCCGCACTACTGGCCCCTGTCCATGCGGTACAGCGACGACTACAACGCGGCCAAGGTGCCGATGCTTGGTGCGGTGGCTGGTTCCCGCATCGTTTCCGTCCAGGTTGTCCTGTACACCTGGGCCATGGTGGTCTGCTCCCTGCTGATGATCCCGCTGGGCAGCGCCGGCATCGTCTACACCGTGGTGGCCGGACTCGCGGGCGTGTGGTTCCTGTTGCAGGCACACCAGCTGCACAGCAAGGCCCAGCAGGACACGCTGACGAACAAGGGGGCCATGAAGGTCTTCCATGGCTCGATCAGCTACCTGACCCTGCTGTTCGTGGCGCTGGCCATCGACCCCTTCGTCGGAATGCCTCTCGTCGGCTAACCCCCCCTCCTCCCGTCCCCTCCGCCGAGTGTCGACATCTGCACGCCATGTGGGTGCCTTGAGGCGGTCGAGTGTCGAGGTCTGCACCCCTGTGTGTGGCGTTGGGGCGGTCGAGTGTCGAGGTCTGCACCCCTGTGGGTGCCTGGGGGCGGCGGGCGCTACGTTTTGCGCAGATTTTGTTCGCGGTGGGGAAGTGTAGAGGCACCGTTACGGCAAATACCTGTGGCGCCCGGTGGAGTGGGGTCAGCCGCCGACTGAGGAATAAACATCACCTTGCGGAACTCCCACGGAAGCTACGGTCATTT
>JAODMR010000001.1 GCA_025465475.1 Micrococcaceae bacterium | reverse complement strand
AATTGGTTGGTGGAGCAGGATGAGAAGCCGAGGGCGGCGTCGCGTCGGTTGCATCTGCATTTCCTGCATAATCCGGTGGAGGTGTTGGGCCGGGACGGGAAGGTCACCGGCATCCGCTTTGAACGCACGGAACTTGACGGTACCGGCAACGCCCGCGGCACCGGTGAATTCGTCGATTATCCGGTGCAGGCGGTCTACCGCTCCGTCGGTTACTTCGGCTCGGCTCTGGCCGAGGTGGAGTTCGACCATCAGCGCGGCGTCGTCGTAAACGACGGCGGCCGGGCGCTGGACACGGTTGGCCGGCCGGTGCCGGGCATCTACGCCACGGGGTGGATCAAGCGCGGACCGGTGGGCCTGATCGGTCACACCAAGGGTGATGCCCTGGAAACCATCACCCACCTGCTGGAAGACCGCGAACAGCTTCCGGTGGCCACCCGTCCCGGCACCCAGGACGTGGTGGAACTGCTGGAATCCCGCGGCATCGAATACACGTCCTGGGAAGGCTGGCTGGAGCTCGACGCCCATGAACGTTCCCTTGGGGAGCAGTACAGCCTGGCCGCAGGACCGGATGCGCCTGCCCGTGAGCGGGTGAAGGTGGTACCTCGGGAGCACATGGTTTCCGTCTCCCGCGGCAGGGAGCCTGCAGCTTTGTAGCCCGCGGCCGTGCCCTGGGTCCAAGCCCAGGGGAACAAACCCCACCGCGGGATGCTCAGCAGGCTTACGATATGGACAGCGGGCCGGGCGCCACCAAGGCGCCCGCCCGGCCACCATTATCGAAGGGGCGCGTATGAGGCTGCGGCGCAGCAACGCCTCCGGGCGGGGGTATCGGCGGGTCCGGTCGGGCAGCGGCTTCAGCTACCGCGACCTCAAAGGCGGTACGGTGCCTCCTGGCCCGATCCGCGAACGGCTTGAGGCCATCGGCATTCCTCCTGCCTGGACCGATGTCTGGATCGCCCCGTATGAAAACGGCCATATCCAGGCCACCGGCGTGGACGGGGTGGGCCGCCGTCAATACATCTACCACCCAACGTGGCGCCAGCAGAAGGACCGGGTGAAATTCGACCGTGCCCTGCAGCTGGCGGAGACGCTGCCCAGTGCGCGGCGTCGGGTGACCATGGATTTGCGCAGCGACGGTTTCAGCCGTGAGCGCGTGCTGGCAGGAGCCTTCCGGCTGTTGGACTCCGGCTCGCTGCGGGTCGGTTCGGAGCGCTACACCAACGAAAACGGCAGCCATGGATTGGCGACGCTGCTGTGCGCGCACGTGAAAATCCGCAAGGACGATATCCAGCTCAGCTTCCCCGCGAAGAGCGGCAAAACCTGGACCAGTGGCATGACCGACCCGGACCTTGCGGCACTGCTGCGGGGCCTGAAAAAACGGGGCCCAAACGCCCGCCTGCTCGCCTACAAGGTCGGCCGGCAATGGCACCCGGTCAACAGCGCCGACATCAACGCCTACGTCAAGGAACGCACCGGTGGGGATTTCACCGCCAAGGACTTCCGCACCCTGCGCGGGACCATAGCCGCAGCCGTTTCACTGGCCCGCACGGGGCCGCTGAAAACCGTTGGCGCACGCAAGAAGGCGATCAGCCAGGCCATGCAGGACGCCTCGGCGGTGCTGTCCAACACGCCAACCATCGCGCGCAAGAGCTACGTGGACCCGCGCGTCCTGGACCACTATGCAGCGGGGGAAACGATCGACCCGCGACGGCTGGACTCCGCCGAATCGGAACTGCGGGCGTTGCTTTATCAGGAAGGTGACGTCATCCCGCTCAAACAACAGGCCTAAGGCTCAGGCGGCTGCAATCCATGACGGGCGGGCAGTCAGGCCCATGACCGTCGCGGCCAGATCATTGAGCGTGTCCTGCATCCACTCCAGGGCCGCCTGGTTTTCCAACCGGGTTGCCTCGTCCACGCGGTCGGCCGTCACGGCAACCAGCGACTGGAGGCGGCCATTCAGGTCCTGCAGCGCGTGGCCGATGCCCTGCACGAGTTCTGCCGATGCACAGGATGAGCGCTCAGCCGCCATTGTATCCATGGTGTGGACGGGCGCGAAGGGAAGGATTCCAACGCCGGAGGGCGCGTTAAGGAACAGGGTGGGAGGCATGGGTTGAGACCTTTACCAATTGCAGCCCGGCCAACCGCGTGGGTTCCGTGGCTTTGCGTCGCCGGTTCGCACCGGGTTTGCCCTTATCCGAGAGCGAACGCTCACGTACCCGGGATCCTATACCAAAAACCCGACTACAGGAAAAAGGAATGGACCGAAGGGCCTCAGGACGGGCGGGACAACCGCCGTACCGCCAGCGCCAGCCACAGCTGCACCCGGTCGGCGGTGACCGCCGGGTCGTACCCGGTGAGGTCGGAGATCTGCGTCAGCCGGTACCTGACGGTGTTCCGGTGCAGTGTGAGGGCTTCCGCCACGGCGGCCACCGAGCCGTTGAGCTGGAGGTACATCTCCAGGGTGGCGACCAGATCCGAGCCGTGAGCGGCATCGAACCGCAACAATGGCTGGAGGGCTTCCGCTGCCATGTCAGTCATGGGGACGTCCTCGCTGGCGAGCAGGAGCGAGGTCAGGCTAAGGCGCTCGGGGGCGTTGACGGGCTGGCCCCGCGTGGTGGCTTCCCGGGCCTCAAAGTAGCTCCAGCGCAGACCGTTCGCGTGGGCATACGCGCCGCCGATCCCCACCGGGGAGGCGATGCCTACCTCGGCCATGTGCTTGCTGAGCGCCAGGCCAAGTTGACCGGCGTCGGCACCCGTCGCAGGTACGACGATAACCAGCTCGTGCTGGTCGTCCTTGCTGAGCACTGCGGCCACCCCGCCCTGCAGGACCGGCGCCAGGGCAAGGGTGGAGAGGGTCCGGAAGTGCGTTTCGGTGGGTTGGACCAGCAACACGATGTTCTTTTCGGTCGGGTTGATCTGCACGCTTTGCAGCCGGGCAGCCGCGTCAGGAGCTGACAGCGACCCGCGGATCACGTCCTGCAGCACCTGCCCGGCGAGCTGGCGGGCCGCCTGCCGGCGCTGGGCCAGGCTGTTGAGCTCGACGCTGATCAGGCCCTTGGCATAATCCACGATCGCGGCGTCCTCGGACGGTGCGCGCAGCCACAGGGTGGAGGCGTCCCGCTTTCCGGTCGCCAGCCCCACCGGCGTCCACGAGTCCTTCTCCACCGGTGATCCCGGCGAGCTCCGTAGGACTTCACTGCCGAACTGGGTCAGCACGACGTCGGTGCGGACCATGCCTGCCAGCTTGGACAGCAATGCCTGCAGGCCTCCGCCGGAGAGCAGCGCCTGGGCAAGGACCTGGTGTTGGGCCAAGAGGCGTTCCAGCTTGGCGTAGTGGTCAGCGGAACGCGCGTCGGCCACCAGCTTGCCGATCGCGATGAACGGCGTGTCGTAGGGGACCTCCACGACAGGAACACCCCACCGGTTGGCTTCGGCCACCAAGGGCTGGGGCACGTTGTCATGGCCGAGTCCGGTTCCGAAACCGATGCCGACGGCGCCGGAACGTTTGACCTGACGAACGAAGGAGCGTTGCGCTGCTGCGGTGAGCTGCCGGACGCCGGTGGTCAGCACCAGTTCCCCGCCGCTGAGGAACGGCTGCGGGTTGGCCAGCTCCGTCACGGCCACCCATTCAATGGGATCGGTGACGGTACCTGTCGCAGAGCCGGCACTGCGAAGCTTAAGGGCGGGCAGAGCGAGCAGATCCGCCAAGGAGAGGGCCATACCGCAACTATACGGACCTATTGGACATCCGCACTGAACTCCACGGTCACCATGGTGCGATCGGCCATTCACCGGGTGTCCGGGCTGGCCTAAGCTCAACGAAGGTCCCGCCCAATCCGCAGGGCGGAAATTCCTTGGAGGTTGTACGCCGTGGTTCAAACCTTGCAGAACTTCATCAATGGCAGCTTCGTGCCCGTCACCGGGACGGAGGTCCTGGACATCGTCAATCCCACCAACGGCGAGACCGTGGCCAAAGCCCCGGTCTCCAGCCAGGCGGACATTGAAGAAGCCATGGGCGCAGCCGCTGCAGCGTTCCGAAGCTGGCGGCGCAGCACGCCGAGCACCCGGCAGTCGCTGCTGCTTCGGCTTGCGGACGCGCTGGAGGCCCGCAGCGACGAACTGGTCGAGGCGCAGCACCGCAACACCGGCCAGGTCCGGCAAATGATCGCCGACGAAGAAGTCGCCGTCGGTGCCGACCAGCTTCGCTTCTTCGCCGGGGCGGCCCGCCTCCTGGAGGGGAAGTCCGCCGGCGAGTACATGGAAGGCTTCACCTCCTTTGTTCGGCGTGAACCGGTGGGCGTCATCGCCCAGGTGACGCCCTGGAACTACCCCCTGCTGATGGCCATCTGGAAGATCGGCCCCGCCCTGGCAGCCGGCAACACCATTGTGCTCAAACCCAGTGACACGACTCCGGAAAGCACCCTGGTGCTGGCCGACATCATGGCGGGCATTTTTCCTCCCGGCGTGTTCAACGTGGTGCTGGGCAACGGAGCGACCGGAGCGGCCATGGTGGAGCACAAGGTTCCGGCCATGGTCTCCATTACCGGGTCGGTCCGGGCCGGCATTGCCGTGGCAACGGGTGCTGCGGCGGGCCTGAAGCGTGCCCACCTTGAACTGGGAGGCAAAGCTCCCGCCGTCGTCTTTGCCGACGCGGACCTCGGCAAAACCGCGCAGTCGATCGCAGAATTCGCCTTCTTCAACGCCGGCCAGGACTGCACCGCGATCACACGGGTCCTGGTGGAGGAATCCGCCCACGACGAACTGGTACAGGCTCTGGCCACCGCGGCCAAGGGCTTGGAAACCGGGCACGAGGATGACAGCAGGAATTACTTCGGCCCGTTGAACAACGTGAACCACTTCAACGCCGTCCGCAACGTCGTCGCAAACCTTCCCGCCTACGCCACGGTCGTCACGGGCGGCAAGCAGGCTGGGGACAAGGGGTTCTTCTTCGAACCGACAGTGATCGACGGCGTGAAGCAGTCCGATGACGTGGTGCAGAAGGAAACGTTCGGCCCCGTGCTGACGGTGCAGACCTTCCGCACTGAGGAGGAGGCGGTGGAGCTGGCCAACGACGTCGACTACGCCCTTGCTTCCAGTGTGTGGACCAGCAACCACGGCACCGCCATGCGGGTCTCACGGGACCTGGACTTTGGCGCCGTCTGGATCAACACCCACATCATGCTCACGGCGGAGATGCCCCACGGAGGGTTCAAGCAGTCAGGCTACGGCAAGGACCTCTCGATGTACGGCGTCGAGGACTACACCCGCATCAAACACGTCATGACCGCCCTAGACGCCTAACCCCCTCCGCTGGTCGAGCCGGTGGTCGAGCCGGTCGAGACCCGGGTCGGTCTCGGTGGTCGAGCCTGTCGAGACCCGGTCGGTCTCGGTGGTCGAGCCTGTCGAGACCCGGGTCGGTCTTGTCGAGACCAGGGGTGATCTCGACAGGCTCGATCACCGACAGGCTCGATCACCGGCAGGCTCGATCACCGGCAGGCTCGGTCAGCGACAGGTTCGGATCTCGACAGGCTCGATAAGCGGCGGGCCCAGCAACTTTTATGGAACAGACTTTGAAAGGAACAGTTCATGGCAGATATTCAGTACCGGTTGGAACAGAAGCGGCGCGTCCTCGGGAACTTCCCGGGGCCGCGCTCGGTGGCCCTCAACGAACGCCGCAAGGCGGTCGTGGCGGCCGGCGTCGCCTCCACTGTGCCCGTATACGCGGCTGACGCGGACGGTGCCGTCATTCACGACGTCGACGGCAACTCCTTCATCGACCTGGGATCCGGCATCGCCGTTACCAGCGTGGGTGCCTCAGACCCCGCCGTCGTCGGAGCCGTCAAGGAGCAGGTGGAGCACTTTTCCCACACCTGCTTCATGGTCACCCCCTACGAGGGCTACATTGCCGTGGCGGAGGAGCTGGCCAAGCTCACTCCCGGCGACCATGAAAAGCGCACCGTATTGTTCAACTCCGGCGCCGAAGCGGTGGAGAACGCCGTCAAGGTGGCACGCCTGGCCACCGGCAGGGACGCCATCGTCGCCTTCGACCACGCCTACCACGGCCGGACCAACCTCACCATGGCCCTCACCGCCAAGGCCATGCCGTACAAGACCAACTTCGGTCCGTTCGCACCCGAGATCTACCGGATGCCGATGAGCTACCCCTACCGGGAAGAGTCGGACATCAAGGGCGAAGAGGCGGCCCAGCGTGCCATCACCCTGATCGAAAAGCAGATCGGCGCGGAATCCGTGGCGGCGATCCTGATCGAGCCGATCCAAGGTGAGGGCGGCTTCATCGTTCCGGCCGAAGGGTTCCTGCCCACACTTGCCGCCTGGGCCAAGGACAAGGGCATCGTCTTCATCGCCGACGAGGTGCAGTCCGGCTTCTGCCGCACCGGATCCTGGTTCGCTTCCGAGCACGAGGGCATCGTTCCCGACATCATCACCATGGCCAAGGGCATCGCCGGCGGCCTGCCGCTGAGCGCCATCACCGGCCGGGCCGACCTGCTCGACGCCGTCCACCCGGGCGGCCTCGGCGGCACCTACGGCGGCAACCCCGTGGCCTGCGCCGCGGCACTGGCGGCCATCCAGTCCATGCGCGACTACGACCTGAACGCTCGAGCACAGCACATCGGACAGCTCGTGATGGACCGGCTGGGCTCCCTGGTCCAGGAGCTGGGCGACGGCGGCATCATCGGCGACCTCCGCGGCCGCGGCGGCATGCTCGCCGTCGAACTGGTCCGTCCCGGCACCGCCCACACCACCAAGGAACCCAACCCGGAGGCCACCAAGGCCATCGCCGCAGCCTGCCTGAAGGCCGGTGTCATCATTCTGACCTGCGGCACCTACGGCAACGTGGTCCGGCTGCTGCCGCCGCTGGTGATCAGCGACGAGCTGCTCCACGACGCCCTGGACGTGCTGACCGACGCGATCCGTTCCAACGCCTGACCCGTTCCACCACAGACCGGAACATCTCAGGACCCTGGTAAGCCGGGCCGCGGCAGGTAGCAAAGGGAAGGCGACCAGGGCGCGGGACCGTTGACATCCAGTTTGGGTAAAGTCAGAGCCATAGAATGCGAGCCACCGGCAGCAGCCAGCCCGCGGCCAAGGACGGCGCGGCCACCAACGGAAGGGCGGATCCATGCGGTACATCGTCGGTTACACCCCCAACGAACGCGGCGCAGATGCAATAGCGCTCGCGGCAGTGATTGCGCGGACGCAGGACGCGCACCTGGACCTGGTGTACGTGCTTGGCGAGCAGGCCCCCTACGTCGCGTTCAATCCGGAGGGCAACCGGGTGGACGCCGCTGAGCAGCAAGTGCTCACGGCCCGGCGGGAGGCCCTCAAGCTGGTTCCGGACGGAGTGCAGGCAACCTTCCACGTCCGGGAAGCGGACTCCTTCGCAGCCGGTCTGATCGAGGCCGCAGTGGAACACGCCGCCGGGCTGATCGTGGTGGGCGCTGCAAGCAACGGCCTCTTCAAACGGTTCACGGTCGGCAGCGTGGCCAACGCGCTGCTGCACGCCTCACCCGTGCCCGTCGCACTTGCCCCGCGTGGCTATCAACGTTCCGAGCCCCTCACCCGGTTGACCCTCCTGGTGGGGACCCGGCAGGGAGCCAACGCTGCACTGGAAGTCGGCATCAGCTCAGCCCGCCGCCGCAACGTGCCGCTGCGGCTGGTATCCCTGGTGGAACTCGACGAGTTGCGGCAGAAGGTTTTCGACCTCCACGATGCCCTTAGCCCGGCACGCCAGCACGTCCAAACGGTGCTCGCCGAGGCGGCGGACCGGCTGCCCGAAGGCCGGGTCTCGGTGACCCTGGCGCACGGCAGGTCGATCGAGGAGGCCATCGACAGCCTGGGCTGGGAAGACGGCGAGTTGGTGGTCATCGGCTCCAGCCGCTTGGCGCAGCACCGCCAGTTGTTCCTGGGCGCCACAGCCAACAAGGTGCTGCGGGCGCTGCCGGTGCCGTTGGTGGTTGTTCCGCGGGACTACGAGCGGGTGGACACCCGTCCCTGGCCGTAGGCACCGGAGCTGGGCAGGTCGGAGGCCCCGCCTGCCCGGCGGGCCCGGCCCTGCCCGGCGGGCCTGGCTCTGCCCGGCGCCCGCCAGCGCGGAGCCGGGCCCTGGGTCGAGACTAGGCGGTGACTGCAGCCTTGCGCAGGGCTACGTTTTGCCGGTACGTGCGCAGCATGTCAACGGTCAGCAGCACCAGAGCCAGCCAGACGATGCCAAAACCGATCCAGCGGTCAAGGCCCATGTGTTCACCCAGCACCGTGATGGCGATGAGGAACTGCAGGACCGGGGCAAAGTACTGCAGGAGCCCGATCGTGGTCATGGGCAGGCGCCGGGCCGAGGCGCCAAAGAACAGCAGCGGTACGGCAGTGACGACGCCTGAGGCGGCCAGCGCCCAGAAATGTGCGGCACCGTTGTCCAGCAGCGTGGACTGGCCCGTTCCGGCAAGCACCAGGACCGTGACCAGGGCGAACGGGGTCAGGACGGCTGTTTCCACGCTCAGGCTGGAGGCAGCGTCCACGCGGGAACCGACCCGTTTCTTCGCGAAGCCGTACAGGCCAAAGCTGAAGGCCAGAATCAGCGCGATCCACGGCAATTGTCCGTACGCGACGGTCAGCACGACGACGGCGATGAAGCCCACGCCGACGGCGGCCCACTGCAACGGGCGCAGCTTCTCCTTGAGCACCAGCACTCCGAGCAGCACCGAGACGAGGGGATTGATGAAATAGCCCAGCGAGGTTTCAATGGCGTGCCCGGTGGTAACACCGAATGTGTACGTCAGCCAGTTCACGGCGATGAGGCCGGCGGCCACGGACAGGGTGCCGAGGACGCGCAGATCGCGGAAAGCTGCCAGAAGCTGCGGCCACGCCCTGGTGACCGTCAGCAGCAGGGCACAAAAAATCAGGGACCACAGCACGCGGTTCGCAACAATCTCTACCGGGCTGGCCGGGTGCAGCAGCACGAAGTACAGCGGCAGCAAACCCCACAGTCCGTAGGCGCCGATTCCGAACAGGACCCCCACCGTCGATTCGCTCCGTGGTGGTCGTCGACCGGTTACGGGGCTGGACGCCGTCGCGTCCGACGGTGCGGTTATGTCGGGTGGACTGGACTCGAGGGATGCATTGCTGGCAGACACAGGTTCGATAACACCAGAGTCAACGCCACTATTCCATATCCACCCCGGTAAACGTGGCCCTTTCCCGCCATCGGTCACGCCCCTGCCGCACCTGGTCATACCCGCCTTTGCCTCTGGTCACGCCCACCCCGGCGGGCAGGACCCGCCCCGGCCAGCACCCCAGCCCCTAGACTTGGCAGGAGCACCCGGCGCCGCGCGTTCCCGTCCCGGCCCCACTGCCGCCGAACAGGTCGTCTGGAAGGACTCCGCATTGTCGAACCCGTCATCGTTCCGCCCACTGCGGGTAGCCATCATCGGTTCCGGCCCGGCCGGCGTGTATGCCGCCGACATCCTGACGAAATCCCCTGAAGTCCAGGCTGGCGACTTCCACGTCAGCATCGACCTCTTCGAGGCGTATCCGGCGCCGTATGGGTTGATTCGGTATGGGGTGGCGCCTGATCATCCGCGGATCAAGGGGATTGTGAATGCCTTGCATAAGGTGTTGGACCGGGGGGATATCCGGTTTTTTGGGAATGTGGAGTATGGCCGGGATCTGATGTTGGCTGATGTGCGGGCGCATTATGATGCGGTGATTTTCGCGACGGGTGCGATCAGGG
>JAODMR010000154.1 GCA_025465475.1 Micrococcaceae bacterium | reverse complement strand
TGGCCGCAACTCTGCCCAGGAAACAGGCGCGGCGAAGGAGCGTGTTCAACCACCGGGTCAGACTGAGGTAATGTGAATCTCGTTGTTCGGGACTCACGCTGGAATCCGGCCGGTCCCAACGCGGCTGTAGCTCAATGGTAGAGCGCTAGCTTCCCAAGCTTGATACGCGGGTTCGATTCCCGTCAGCCGCTCCGTTCTCCGGCACGGCGCCACTTTCCCCAATGTCACCGAGCCGAAGACCGTTAGGTCTCTCCTGTATCGTTCGAAGTCAGGAACCCCTTCGGTTCCGCTACAGGAGCGATCATGGCTGACAAATCCCCCCGCCAAGCAGCATCCAAGAAATCCAGCAAGTCCATCAAGGAAAAACGCGCCGACAAAAAGGCCGCTACTGCACCCCCCAGTTCCGGCGACAAGGCCACCGCCGCCAACAAACCGACAAGCCCCAAAAAGAAGTGACCGGTCTGACGGATCACCTCACCCTCGGCGTCCTTTCCAGCACCCGAAAACCTGACGAGCGGCGCCTGCCGATACACCCCCTGCACCTCACGCGCATAGCCCCTGAAATCAGGCAGCACCTCATTCTGGAGGAAGGCTACGGTGAACGTTTTGGCGTGTCAGACTCCCAACTGACACCGCTGGTGGGGCACATCGCCCCGCGCGGGCGGCTGCTGGCGGAGGCCGACGTCGTCCTCCTGCCCAAACCACAGCCCGCAGATCTGGCCGAACTCCGCGACGGGCAGGTCCTTTGGGGGTGGCCGCACTGCGTCCAGGACCGGGCCATCACCCAGCTGGCGATCGACAAGAAACTTACGCTGATCGCCTTCGAGGCCATGAATCACTGGGCCAGCGACGGCGGCTTCGGACTGCACGTGTTCCACAAGAACAACGAACTCGCCGGCTACTGCTCTGTGCTTCACTCCCTCGCCCTGACCGGCTCAACCGGGGACTACGGCCGGAGGCTGAGCGCTGTCGTCATCGGATTCGGGGCGACCGCACGAGGAGCCGTTACTGCCCTCAACGCCCACGGGATCCATGACGTCCAGGTCCTGACCAACCGGGGAGTGGCCGCCGTCGGTTCGCCCATCCATTCGGTACGGATTGCCCAATTCGATCACGACCACAAAGCACCCTTCCTCAGCGAAGTCATCACCGAACGCGGACGGGTTCCACTGGCGCCGTTTCTGGCCGGAAGCGACATCGTGGTCAACTGCACCCTGCAGGACCCCAACGCACCGCTGACCTACCTTCGCACCGAGGACCTGGCCGCTTTCCGGCCAGGCAGCCTGATCGTCGATGTTTCCTGCGATGAAGGCATGGGCTTCAGCTGGGCGAAAACCACCACCTTCGCCCAGCCGATGTTCACGGTGGGTGACCACATCGACTACTACGCGGTCGACCACAGCCCCTCCTACCTCTGGAATTCCTCCAGCTGGGAGATCAGCGAGGCCCTGCTGCCCTTCCTGGAAACCGTGATCACCGGTCCCACGGCTTGGACGGAGAACGACACCATCCGCCGCGCGATTGAAATCCGCGACGGCGTGATCCAGAATCACAACGTACTGCAATTCCAGCAACGGGAGCCTGAATACCCACATTTCCCACGACCTGCCTGAGAGTTACCCACCTCATTGCCACGATAGAGGGGTGGATCCGTGATCACAGTGGGTCGGGTGTCATCTCTGTCGGCTCGCTCGACCTGTCCTGACCGGGGAAGGGGACACCAGCGCCGCTGCGGCTCAGAATTGCTGATTAGCGTCTTGGTGTGATCCTGGTCCTCTCCGTGCTGACTGTCGCCCCGGTGCGGGTTTTCCTTGCTTTGGCCGCACCCCTGCCGGCGCTCACCGCCGAGCTGCGGTGCGTTCCTTCGCTGCGTGCCGCGGTGAGGCGACCTTCAATCTGACTGGCGCTGGCTGTCCCGGCAAGAAAGGCTGCGAATGCCTGATGATGGTCTGCCGAACCATACTCAGCGGCTGAGCTTGCCCGGGCTTCCCGCCCTGGTCCTACAGTGCCTCAACCAGGACCGGGTTGTACAAGTAATCGACTGGCACCTGGTGCCGCTCCATTTCCGGGGCAAGCGAGGCGGCTTTGACACGGAGTTCTTCGGCCTGCGCGGCGGCGATCAGTGCCATGCCCTGCTGGTGTTCCTTCAGAGCGTCAAGGCGGGCTTGTCCGGCGCTGATGGTTTCGATGCCTGATTCCAGGTAGGCGGCATCCAGGCCGAGGTCGCGGGTGTTGAGCCCGTAGCGGTCCCGGACTTCTGTACGGATCCGGTCGGAGGCGGCGGGGTCGTGGTCCTTCCATCCCTCGGCCAGGGCGTGGAGCCGGGCAACGTCGTAGGGTTACGCGTGGTTCCACCACTGGTCCTTGTGGACGGGGGTCAGCATGCCCTTCACGGCGGAGCGTTCTGCGGCCGCCCACACCTTCAGTTCATGGGCGGCCTGAAGGTCCTGTTGCTCGCGTTGGCGGAGGGATTCTTGGCGCGCGCCCGGGCCAGTGTTTCAGCGATCCGTGCCGCTGCGATCAGGGGTGCCTAAGGTCGTCGTGTACTGCCTCGTCGATGCCGTCTGCTTCGTTCATAACCGGGCACCCCCCATCGTCGTTGGTGTGAATCCTGTGTAAGTTTTAGCGGTGCAGACCTGGTCCGTTATCAGGTCCGATGTGCTGGTGGGTCCTGGCCTTTTCAGGTGTGGAAGGGATCAGGGATCCGGGCCGGACCGGCACCATGCCGCGGCGTCCAATCTCCGCTGCCGTCAGGTTGTCAGTGGCGGCAGGGGTGTTTCCACTGCCGGCCATGAAGGATGGCGATTATGCCCAAGGGATACCCCCAGGATCAGCGTGAGGTTGGCGTGCGGATGGTCCTGGACCACCTCAGTGAGTACGACGCCGTTTTTGCTGCATTTTCCGCCGTCGAAGCGACGTTTGAATATCGGCAGGGAGTCCCTGCGCCGGTGGGATCTCCGGCCCAGATCGCCCCAACGGACGCCCCGGGGTCTCCAGAATGAACAGAGCCGGAT
>JAODMR010000091.1 GCA_025465475.1 Micrococcaceae bacterium | reverse complement strand
GCACCGAAACCGGTGGAATCAGCCGTCCCGGCCTAACCGCCGGCGAACCACCAGGGCTATGCCCACCAGCAGTGCCACCAGCACCACACCGATAATCAGCACACTCCACGGGAAACCCTGTGCGCTGCTGCCCGTTGCCGGTGCAGGAGTCTCCAGCGGGACCGGAGTTCCCAGCGCCGACGTCGCCGCTCCGGTCCCCGCAGCGCCGCTGGCGGTGAAGCTAAAGGAACCATCAATGGGGTGGCTGTCAGAGGAAACCACGCGCCAGAGCACCGTGTAGGTGCCGGCCGGAGCTCCGGCACGGATGGGCTGGCTGACGACATGGTCCAGCACGGTGAGTTGACCATCGGCCCAGTTGGTTCCAGCGGCGTCCTTGACCGAAATGGCCGAACCGAGAGTCCCCGGCGTGTTGTCCAGGGTCAGGGTGATCTCGGAAGGCATGACGGCCACCGTTTCACCGTCGGCCGGCGTGGTGGATTCCACGGCATCGTGCGCTGATGCCGATTGCGCCTGCAGAAGCCCTAGCAACAGGGCCGTGAGGAACATCACCGCAAGGAGCACCAGAGCCCTGCCCCGCCGACGCCCAGCGCGCTCCGCCCGGGCAGAAAACGCCGAAGTTTCGGGTGAAATGGGCAGTACGTGAGTCCGATCAAAGGTCATGATCTGCTTCCTGCAGGTGAAGACGGATGGGTTTTCCTCCACGCTACGGCACCGTGAGGCACCCGCAGCGGATGGGGCAGCAAGTCAGCGACTAGAATTTCCATAGTCCAATCTCACTTTTCGCCTCTATTGCTGGAGGGCATTCCATGGCGTCCCAGGGCTCCGCTCTTGACCGTTATTTCCTCATCACCGCGCGCGGCTCCAACATCTCCCGGGAAATACGCGGCGGGTTCGCCACGTTCTTCGCCATGAGTTACATCGTGGTGCTGAATCCCTTGATCCTCTCGGGTGCAGACTCCTCGGGCGCTGTCCTGGGAATTGAGCGAGTTGCCGCAGTGACCGCCTTTGTCGCCGGCATCCTGACCATCCTCATGGGAGCCTGGGCCAAACACCCCTTCGCGCTCGCCACCGGACTGGGCGTGAACGCGTTTGTCGCGATCACCGTGGCCACGCATCCGGGGCTGACGTGGCCCGATGTCATGGGCCTGGTGATGCTTTCCGGTATCACCATGCTCATCCTGGTGCTCACCGGTTTCCGGACCGCCGTCTTCCGCGCCGTCCCCGAAGGACTGAAGACAGCAATCGTGGTAGGCATCGGCCTGTTCATCGCCCTGATCGGGCTGGTCAATGCCGGATTCGTGCGTCGCATTCCCGACGCTGCCGGCACCACCGTCCCCGTCGGACTGGGCTTCGGTGGCGAGCTCGTCGGCTGGCCCACGCTGGTCTTCGTATTCGGACTGATCCTCACCATTGCCCTGGTCGTGCGCAAGGTCAAGGGCGCCATCCTGATAGGCATCATCGCCTCAACTGTCCTGGCAAACATCCTGGAACTCACCCTGCACATCGGCCCGAGTTTCAACGGCACCACCTCCAACCCTGCCGGTTGGTCGTTGGTGGCTCCCGAGCTGTCCCGCTGGTCCTTTCCGGACCTGAGCCTCATCGGCAACTTCAACCTGTTTGGCTCGTTCAGCCATTTGGGCAGCCTGGCCGCCGTGCTACTGGCCTTTGTCATTCTGCTCAGCATCTTCTTCGATGCCATGGGCACCATGGTCGGCCTGGCCAGTGAAGCTGGCACCATCGACAAGGACGGCAACATCCCCAACGTCGACCGCGTCCTGATGGTCGACGCCGTCGGCGCGATCGCCGGCGGTGGCGCCTCCGTTTCCTCCAACCAGATTTACGTCGAATCCGGTGCAGGCATTGGCGAGGGTGCACGGACCGGACTGGCCTCCGTAGTGACCGGCATCCTTTTCCTCATCGCCATGTTCGCCACACCGCTGATTCGCCTGGTTCCCTTTGAAGCGGTGGCTCCGGCCCTTGTGGTGGTCGGTTTCATGATGGTTTCGCAGGTGGGCAGGATCGACTGGGCGGACTGGGGCATCGCCATTCCCGCGTTCCTCACCTTCACCCTGATGCCGTTCACGTACTCCATCGCCAATGGACTGGGCGCCGGTTTCATCGCCTATGTCCTTATCCGCACCTTCCAGGGCCGCGCCCGTGAGATTCACCCGTTGATGTGGGCTGTGGCCGCAGCCTTCCTCCTGTTCTTCGGAATCGGGCCCATCGAGCAGTTCTTCGGCGTTTAGCCGCACACGCCTGGCCTATCCGCCGTCGTCGGCAATGCTGACGACGGCGGAGCTGCATCCGGGGCACGACGACGGGCGGCGGGAGTTGGGTAGTGGGCAGCCGTGGATTAGGCGGGCCAGGGGTTATGTGGGCAGGGAGTCCGGTATTACGGACAGGACGACGGCGGAAGGGCTGGCAAGCCGGGCACCGACGGGATGTGCTGGACGCATGAGTCTTTCCGTGGATGCCCTACCACTGCCCTGGACCGGTCGCGATGACGGCCCCGACCCCGCCGACGCCCGTTGGTGGCAGGTCATGGCGCCCCTGACCGCCGCAGGACCGGGCTTTGGCCTGCAGAACACCATTCCGACGGAAACCCGCCCTGCCGCTCTGTTGGGTTTCTGCAGCGACGAGGGTGTCCGGCGGAACCATGGCCGTCCGGGCGCCGTCGCAGGACCGGCAGCCCTGAGGACCGCTCTGGCGTCCCTGGCCGTGCATTCCCCGCGCATCCTGCGCGACGCGGGCGACGTCGTCGTCTCGGAAGGGAAGCTCGAGGAGGCGCAGCATCGTGCGGGGCAGGCGGTAACGGCGCTGCTGGATGCCGGGTTCCTGACCGTGTTGCTCGGCGGCGGCCACGAAACGGCTTACGCCAGTTACCTGGGGCTGGCAGGAAGCACGACGGTTCGGTCCGGCCGGCGGCTCGGCGTGCTGAACCTGGATGCCCATTTCGACCTGCGCCGGGAGCCGACGGCGACTTCGGGCACGCCGTTCCTGCAGATGGCCACAGCCGAACAGTCTGCAGGCCGGGAGCTGCACTACGCCGTGCTGGGCATCAGTAAACCCAACAACACGGCAAGCCTCTTCGCCACAGCAGGCCGCCTTGGTGTGCGGTACCTACAGGATGACGAGTGCTCCGTGCCGTCGGCGTCGGACTTCATCGCCGGCTTTTTGGACGGCATCGATTGCCTCTACCTGACCATTGACCTGGACGTCCTCCCCGCCGCCGTGGCGCCGGGGGTGAGCGCCCCCGCCGGGTACGGCGTCCCGCTGGAGGTCATCGCCGCCGTCTGCCGTCAGGTAGTCGCCAGTGGCAAGCTGCTGCACTGCGACGTGGCCGAGTTGAACCCCGAGCATGACGTTGACGGCAGAACGGCCAGGGTTGCCGCACGCCTGCTCAGCATCCTGCTCGGGTAGCCGCCCCTGTTTGTGCGGCGAGCCGGTCCGGAAACGGGCTGCCGCCCCTGTTTGCGCGGGGAGCCGGACCGGAAACGGGCTGCCGGACCGGACACGGGCACCTGGCTGTTTGCGGGCACGCGGCTGTTGTGGCTAGGCCAGTGCGCCAACAGCCGCTTCGGCCGCCCGTCGGATGCTTCCGCCCGCCAGCAGATCGTTCGCCGCTTCCAGGTCCGGTGACAGGTACCGGTCAGGGCCGGGGCCGGGCACCCGTTCACGCAGCACGGCCAGCACCGCGGCAGCCCCCGGACCTGGCTGCAGGGGGGCCCGCAAATCGATGGCGCGGGCCGCGGTGACCAGTTCGACGGCCAGCACCCGACGCAGGTTGTCCACCGACCGGCGGAGCTTGCGGGCGGCATGCCACCCCATGGAGACGTGGTCTTCCTGCATCGCTGAGCTGGGAATGGAATCAACAGAGGCCGGAACGGCCAACCGCTTGCTGTCCGAAACCAGGCCCGCCTGCGTGTATTGGGCGATCATGAGCCCGGAGTCCACGCCCGGATCGTTTGCCAGGAACGCGGGCAGCCCGTGCGAGCGCGCAGGATCGAGCATGCGGTCAGTCCGACGTTCAGCCATGGAGGCAACGTCGGCAGCGACGATGGCAAGGAAATCCAGCACGTAGGCCACGGGCGCCCCGTGGAAGTTGCCGTTGGAGCTGACCCGTCCGTCGGGCAGCACCACCGGGTTGTCGATTGCTGCCGCCAGTTCGCGGCCGGCGACGAGTTCGGCATGTTGCAGAGTGTCCCGAGCCGCGCCGGTCACCTGCGGGGCGCAGCGCAGGGAGTAGGCGTCCTGGACCCGGCTGTCCCCTTCCCGGTGTGAGGCGACAATGGCCGATCCGGACAGGACCCGCAGCATGTTGGCGGCGCTGGCGGCCTGGCCGGGATGCGGGCGCAGCGCGGCGTGCAGTTCCGGCAGGAAGACCTGGTCGGTCCCCAGCAGACCCTCTACTGACATCGCTGCGGTGATGTCCGCCGTGGTGAGCAGTTCACGCAGGTCAGCGATCGCCATGATCAGCATGCCCAGCATGCCGTCGGTGCCGTTGATGAGGGCCAAACCCTCTTTTTCCGCCAGCAGCACCGGTTCAATGCCTGCTGCGGCAAACAGCTCGGGCACGGGACGCAGCACGCCGTCCGGTCCCGTGGCTTCGCCCTCGCCCATCAGCACCAGGGCGCAGGAGGACAGCGGAGCCAGGTCCCCGGAGCATCCCAACGAACCGAACTCACGGACCACCGGGGTGATTCCGGCGTTCAGGACCTGGACCATTGTCTCCAGCACCACCGGCCGGACCCCGGTACGCCCGGACGCCAGGGTCTTGGCGCGCAGGAACATCAGGGCACGCACCACTTCCGGCTCCACGGCCGGCCCCATCCCGGCCGCGTGGCTGCGGATGAGCGACTTCTGCAGCTGGGTCCGCTGGCGAGGCGGAATGTGGCGGGTGGCCAGGGCACCAAAACCGGTGGAAATTCCGTAGGCAGGAATATCAGAGCTGGCCAGTTTTTCGACGGCGGACCGCACCGAAGCCAGGTCGGCCAGGGTGTCCGGGTCGATGCTGATCCGGGCGCCGTGCCGTGCGACGGCGAGAACGTCCTCGGCGGTGACGCCAACGGACGAGAGGGTCAAGCTGTTCATGACGTATCAATTCTGTCGAGTGTCGAGATGTGCCCCGCCAAGGACCGCTGAGGGTGGTGCAGACGTCGACACTCGACCGGGGTTGCGGTGCAGATGTCAACACTCGGCGGTTTGCGGGGTTACGACGGGGTTGCGTGGTTGAGGTGCAGATGTCGACACTCGGCGGGTTGGGGGTTGCGATGGGGATGCGATGGGGATGCGGGGCTGGGGTTGCCGTGTGGGTTATTCGCGCATGGGGATGCGGACTCCGCGGGCAGCGGCGACATCGGCGGCCCGCTCGTAGCCGGCGTCGACGTGCCGGATCACGCCCATTCCGGGATCGTTGGTCAGCAGCCGTTCGAGCTTTTGCCGGGCCAGG
>JAODMR010000086.1 GCA_025465475.1 Micrococcaceae bacterium | reverse complement strand
CCGCGGAAAGGCGGACAGCGGTACCTCCGGGCCCAGAAGGGCACGATAACCCTGAATGGCCGGAGGATCCTCTCCACTGGGTGGACTCATCACCGCTGCAGCCTCGATGGGGACCGCCGTGAGGAGCACTTCGAGGATCTGGTCAACGGTGAGAAGCCCTGGACGCAGGTTCAGGGGTACGCGGACGGCGTCCCTGTTGCCCCCTGTGTTATGTGGATAGTTGCCATCGGCGATGAGTATCTGCGTGCCGTGCCCCGACTGGGCCAGCGCCCCGAGCAGTGCCGGGTGAATGAGCTCATATTTGATCACCGCTGCTGCCCTCCGCTGACCGAAGCGAACACCGCTGGTGCGCCGTTGCGCTGCGCGAGCCGCTGCTGCTCTTCCTTGCCCTTGGGCGTCGCGGCCCAGAATGTACCGTAGGGGAACGCGAATTCATTCAGGGAGCTTTGCAGCATCTCCGCTGAGTATCCAGGCTTCGCCGGCAGCACGTAGGCTCCGTTGGTGACGAGGCAGGGATCGGTGAAGTGCTCGTGCAGGTGGTCTACGAATTCGGTGACGCGGCCGGTCAGGTCGGCCGAGACCGCCACGTAGTCAAAGATGGACAGATGCTGGACAAGTTCGCACAGTCCGACGCCTCCTGCGTGGGGGCAGACCGGGATACCGAATTTTGCTGCCATGAGCTGGACAGCGAGGACTTCGTTGACGCTCGCCAGGCGGCAGGCGTCCAGCTGGCAGTAATCGATCGCGCCGGACTGAAACAGCTGCTTGAAAAGGACCCGGTTCATTCCGTGTTCACCGGTGGCCACGCCGATGGGGTGCACGGCCTGCCGGATGGCCGCATGGCCGAGGATGTCATCAGGACTGGTTGGTTCTTCAATCCACAGCGGACGGAATTCCGCCAGCTCCTGGACCCTGGTGATGGCTTCGGGCACGTCCCACACCTGGTTGGCGTCGATCATGAGATTGGCGTCGGGCCCGATGACGTCCCGGGCGATCGCAAGACGCCGCCGGTCATCCTCCCGGCTGCCGCCGACCTTGAGTTTGATGTGCCGGTAGCCGGCGTCCACCGCCTCCTGGCACAGCCTGCGCAGCTTGTCGTCGGAATAGCCGAGCCAACCGGCGGAGGTGGTGTAGCAGGGGTACCCCGTCCGCTCAAGCTCCTCGACCCTTTCCGCCCGGGTCGGTTCCATGGCGGTGAGGATTTGAAGGGCTTCCTCACGGGTCAACGCGTCGGAGAGGTAGGTCAGATCCGCGGCGTCGACCAGCTGCTCCGGAGTCATGGTGACCAGCAGTTTCCACAGGGGCAGCCCTGCAGAGCGGGCCGCCATGTCCCAGACCGCGTTCATGACCGCGCCCAGGGCCAGGTGTTCGACGCCCTTGTCCGGGCCCAGCCAGCGGAGCTGGGAGTCGGACTTCAGCTCCCGGTAGGTGGTCCCCGGGGCCGCGCACAGGTCCTGCGCGTCGCGGCCGACAAGCGGCAGGGCCCGGCGTTCCATGGCTGCCGCGCAGATCTCGTTGCCTCGGCCAATGGTGAAGGTGAAACCACAGCCGAACATCTCCGGGTCATCTGTGCGCACAACGATGTAGGCAGCGGAGTAGTCGGCGTCCTTGTTCATGGCATCAGAACCGTCAGCGGACTGGGAGGTGGGGAATCTGACGTCGTAGATGTCGAATCCAGTGATGACCGGCATGGTTCCTCTTCCGATGTGCGGTAGCTGGTAATAACCCCTGCACCACAATGGGCAGGATAGGTATGATGAAAAGACGAATGTTTCCTAGCAATATACATGACGATGCGAGTCCCGAAAAGGATACATCGGATGTTTGCGGTGGATGGTTACCAAGAAAGCAGGCTCCCGATGGAACAAGCCGAGATTTTAAGCGCCCCCACCATGTCCCAGACCGAGGTGGTCATCAGCGGGATCAAGCACATGCTCTCCAGTGGGGAACTCTCACCGGGGCAGCGGCTTCCGGTCGAGAAGGACCTTGCCGCTGTCATGGGAGTTTCGCGGGGTTCGCTGCGGGAGGGGGTCCGGGCCCTGTCGACCATGGGGATTCTCGAAGTGCGCCAGGGCGCAGGGACCTTCGTCTCGGGGCTGGAACCCTCGGCCCTGCTCTCGGCCATGGAATTCTGGGTAGGTCTGCAGGAAGGGGACCGCGCCGGGGAAGTGCACGCAGTGCGGAGGGCACTGGAAACTGAAGCGGCAGGAGTCGCCGCCGGACGGATAAGCGAGGAAGATCTGGACAGGGCATCGGCAATCCTCGGCCTGGCCGAAGAAGCAATCAGCGCCGAACCCACCGACCATGAAGCCGCACTGAAGGCCGACGTGGAATTCCATCGCCTGATCGCCGAAGCGTCCGGGAACCGGGTCCTGGCCGCGCTGATAGAAACACTGTCAGGACGGACCATCAGGTTGCGTATGTGGCGCTCCGAGCACGACGCCCAGGGGCTCCGCGACACGCACCGGGAGCATTTGGCGGTTTTGAATGCCCTGAGACGGAGAGATCCGGAACGTGCCCGGGTGCGCATGGCGGGGCACCTGTACGGCGTTGAAGACTACGTCCGCAACATGCCCGAGGAGGCCGGTGATGGTCCTGCGGAAGGGAAAAGTGCCTCTCAGCAGGTTTAGTGACCGCACACTTGGGCACCGATAGATCAGATGTCATTGACCGGTGAGCACACACAGTCTGCACAGAACACGTTCGCCCCCGGCCTCATGCACTTAGACATCCGATGAATCGTCGGAAAATCGTTGACTTTTCATTGGCGTGAGCATCATGCTGGTGGGGACCCGCCACGCCGGTCCGCAGCCTGACACATCACGCTCAGGGATTGCCGTGGCACTTAGAGTGAAAGGCTTTTCAATGTCGCGAAACCTTCCCGGACGCCGGCGTGTCATCGGCTCCCTCGCCGTTTCGGCCATCGCCGCTTTGGCCCTGGCTGCCTGCGGTTCCGGCGCCAGCTCCTCCAGCGGTACAGCCGGCAG
Source organism: Micrococcaceae bacterium (assembly GCA_025465475.1). Lineage (GTDB taxonomy): Bacteria > Actinomycetota > Actinomycetes > Actinomycetales > Micrococcaceae > Arthrobacter_M. Next base: position 293 of record JAODMR010000086.1, on the reverse strand, counting down.
CGCCGAGGCGTCGGCCATGTACACCTGGATTTCGAACGAGAATGACCGGGCCCAGTGGCAGGCCTTTATTGATGCGGCAAAGCAGAAAGACCCGGGTTTCAACCTCACCTTGGACGGGCCCAGCTTTCCTGACTACTGGACCAAGGTGAAAACCCGAATGTCGGCTTCAGGGGCCCCCTGCATCGTCACTACCCAGGCCGCGCGGACCCAGGAGTTGAAGGACCTTCTGACCCCGCTGGACGACCTGGCCACGAAATATAAGGTTGATACGTCCCAGAACAACAAGGCAATGA
>JAODMR010000022.1 GCA_025465475.1 Micrococcaceae bacterium | reverse complement strand
GTCCTGCGGGTCCTCGGCATCTGACAGGGCTGACAGCCCCTGGTGCAACGCAGAGGTCAGCCAGCGCGTGTCGACAGCTACCACTACCACGAAGAGCTCGAATGAAAGCAGCAGATGTACAGCCTCCAGGACGTCCACAACACGTTCCGGTGGGCACCGATCGAGGTCATCAATGTAGAGCACGATCCGGTTGGGCGGGCCGCCGGGCTGGGTGATCGATGCAGCGTTGTACTCGGTTGTCAGCTCGGCAAGGTCCTTGAGATCCCTGTTCACCATCGTGACTTCCGTTAGCAGGCGCCTGTAGTCGGCACTCTCGCCCCGGTCTCTCACAAAATCTGCCAGCGAACTTGCAGCAGTGGTTTCCTCTCGACGCTTCGTCAACTGCTCGACGGTCGACTGGGCTTCCTCGACATCCTTCCGGGCGTGGGTGAGCGCCTCAAGGGTAGCTTCCAATGTCTTTCGGGCTTCTTCCACGTCGCCCTTGGCCTCGTGGATTCTCCTTGTCAACTCTTCATCCACTTCCGCAGTGGCCGTGGCAAGCTGCCGGCGCTGTTCCTCAGCGAAATTGGCACCCGCCCGCATGAGAGCGGCGACGGATGGGGCAACCGCAGCCACTCCCGCCAGCAGACCGGCGAGGTCGGAACCGAGCCAGCTTTCGACGACGTACGCCGCGACGGGTACCAGTATGGCCCCAGCGCCGACGTACGCAATCCGCCGCTTTGTCCAAAAAGCGGTACGCTGCCAGGGCGAAGCCATGGCGGCCGTGGCCAAACGGCGCGTTTCGTCCAGCGCCTCGGTCGTCTCCGGACCCAGGATCCGGTCGGAGGTAGCCAACATGGTCTTCACCAGCTGCGCTTGGGCCGTATCCTCCAGCTTGCTGGCAATGAGTCCATTGCGGTCAAGGTGCGCCTCTTTTTGCCGCGCTTGAAGAACCAGTTCAGCACTGCGCACCTTCCCTGTCTGCTCCGTCCCGGCCTTGCTCAGTCGCGCAACCTCTTCTGCCTTGGCATCCAGCTTGAGTTTTTGCTCGGCGAGCTCCAATCCGGAGGCGGCTCGGCGTCTTTCAGAAAGCCGTTCCAGTGCCTCGGGTGAGAGGGCAGAAAAGATGTGGTGGAGAAGCGCAGCCCAGAGATTTGTCTCGACATATTGCCAAGCGTTGAATTCGATGTGGGCCACGTTGCCCCAAACCTGCACCTCGCCCCCGCCGCCGCGCTGAGCCAGATCGGTGAGCTGGCGGATACGGGTTCGGATCTTGGCCATGAGGAAGCTCTTGCCACTGCCCCAGTGCCCGAAGAGACCTATTGCCAACGGCGGGACGAGCGCCTTCGATGCGATCAGATACGCGAACGCATCTGCTTCGACTCCTATGTTCACGAAGTCCAGAGTCGCGTCGACGGCGTCATTCGCGAACGAGGCCAGGTTCGGCGGGCTGATCGGAAAGCTGCTCGCCAGCCATTGGCCAATCTGCGTGCCCGCGGGAACGCTGCTGCCCAGATTGAGTTGGGGGAGGCTTCCGACGTAGTTCTCCGCGAGCTGCTGAACGTTGTAGCCATACCGATCAAGTCCGAGTTGCAACGCCTGTCGCAGCGGGGTGGACCGCTGGAGCAGGGCTCCGAGGACATGGGGGAGTCGCGCCTCTCCCGCGGCCAGGCTGCCCGCCACGGCCAAGACTTCTGATACTGAGGCGTCCCACGTCGGCCTTTCCTGGGCGATCGGTGATGACGCCGCAGCGCGGAGCGCTTCCACGGTGACCTCAGGAAATTCGTCGGGAAGGACGTCCCTTGCCGTCAGGCCGAAGTGGTCGAGGAGTTGACGCACTTCACCCTGCGCGTCAGCGTGCGCCAACAGTAATCCAACAAAGAGTTCATCCACGCCTATGGGGCCACGGCCGCGTAGCGCGACGAGCACTTGGGCCCACTGCAGTGCGCGGCCGACCGAGCCGGACGGGTTTTCCCCATCAGGAGCAGCCATGGTTGAACCTGCTGCGGCTGACGGTCCTGGACGGGTGGAGCGGCTTCACAGCTAAGCCGCTTCGCTCAAAAGCTTCCGCCCGGGCTCCACGGAACTGCATGTTTGATGGTACTGCTCAACCTGTGAAGAGCTGAAGGAGTTCAGGACCGGGCGGACCGAAATCGAGGCTCAGGCATCACCGCTGGATCAGGGATCCCGGCTGGAGCTGCCTGCCGGCTGGAGTCGCCGGGCAGGCCTCAGCAAGAAGCCGCAGGCCCGTTCCCCCGAGGGGGAGCGGGCCTGCGGCTTTTTTGCTGCCCAGGGCGTCGTTGACCTGAAGCGGCAAAGTCTGCGGGGCCAGAACGGTTGGCCCCGCTGCTCGAATCACGGTATCGAGACAGCCGGGCGGTAAACAGAGTAGTTCCTACGTGTTGCCATACTCGGTCCGGCACGATAGGGCTCCTTCTGTTGGAACGGCGGTGCGCCCCCCGTTGCCGTCGGGACAGGACTGCGGTATGTTACTGGTCAGTAACAACGATCGGCGACCGGCCGGTCGTGTAGGAATTAGTGCCGATCAGAAATCGAAGGAACGCCATGTCCAAGGCCGTTGACCTGAACAACCTGCCCTACCCTGACGGTGACTTTTATGCCTTCGAACAGCTCCTGTCATCTGCCGAGCGTGAGCGGCTGCTGACCATCCGCGAATGGCTCGCCAAGGAGGTTCGGCCGATCGCCGTCGACTGCTGGAACCGGGCCGAGTTCCCCATGGACATCATTCCCAAGCTTGCCGAGCTGGACATCATGAGCCCGGTCCGCCGGCAAGGGTACTCCAACGTGTTTGCGGGTCTGGTGCACGCGGAGTTCACTCGGGCTGATGCCTCCCTGGCCACCTTCATGGGCGTCCACGACGGGTTGTTTGCTGGATCCATCGAGGCCCTGGGGTCCGAGGAGCAGAAGGCGCAGTGGCTGCCCGACATCTACGCCCTGCGTAAGATCGGCGCCTTTGGCCTGACCGAGCCGCTCGGCGGCTCCGACGTTGCCGGCGGCACCCGGACCACCGCCCAGCGGGACGGGGACAATTGGATCCTCAACGGCGCCAAGCGCTGGATCGGCAATGCCACCTTCTCCGACTGGGTTGTGATCTACGCACGCGACGTTGCTGACAACCAGGTGAAAGCCTTCCTGGTCGACACCGCCACCGAAGGCTACGCCGCCACCAAGATCGAGAACAAGATCTCCCTGCGGACCGTACAGAACGCCGACATCACGCTGACGAACGTGATGGTGCCGCACGATTTCAAACTGGCTGGCGGCAACAGTTTCCGGGACACCAACAAGGTGCTCAAGGTGACCAGGCTCGGCGTCGCCTGGCAGGCGGTTGGCCTCCAGATGGCAGCGTTCGACGTCGCCCGCCGCTACGCGGTGGAGCGGCAGCAGTTCGGTCGGCCCCTGGCGTCCTTCCAGTTGGTGCAGGACCAGTTGGTCCAGATCCTGGGGAACACCGTCAGTTCCATGGGCATGATGGTCCGGCTGGCCCAGCTGGAGGATGAGGGAGTTGCCAAGGACGAACAGTCCACCCTGGCCAAGGCCTTCACGACGGCCCGGATGCGGGAAAGCGTGGCACTTGGTCGAAGCATTCTTGGCGGCAACGGCATCGTCACGGACTACGAAATAGCGAAGATCTTCTCCGACGCGGAAGCGATTTACTCCTATGAGGGCACACACGAGATCAACACCCTGGTGACCGGACGGGCTATCACCGGTGTTTCGGCATTCCTCTGAGCTCCGGGGGTGGTCACCGGTCAGGGGGCCGGGCCGTGCAGCGGCAGCAGCACTGAGGGCCTGAGGTCCAGGATGAACTGCAGCGGGTCCACATAGGTCTCTCCCTCCCGCACTCCCCAGTGCAGGCACGCCGCCGGGGCGCAATGGACCCGCGCCGGCGCCCCACCCGCTTCGGCGGGACCCAGGTACAGTCTCCCGACAACCTCTCCTTTTCGAACAACGGTGCCTTCCTCCAAGGTGGTGGTCACCGGCTCGAAACTGCTGCGCCTGCCGTCCGCGTGGGCGATGGCCAGGACCGGCCGGTCCACGGCCCAGCCCGCAAATGAAATGACGCCGTCGGCGGGGGAGAGAACCTCCGCCCCGCCCGGGGCGGCAAGATCCACGCCGCGGTGTCCGCTTAGCCAAGGCTGAGGTGGGGCGCTGAAGCGGCGCACCACCACCGGCCGCGGAGCCACCGGCCACGACCACCGGGGCTTCGACCCTTGCTCGCCGAGGGCATCGGAGAGCGGGCCGCCGG
>JAODMR010000133.1 GCA_025465475.1 Micrococcaceae bacterium | reverse complement strand
GTTTCGTTTGATGGCCGGTCTGCCATGGAAGAGGACCTCCCCCGAGGTGGGTGCCTGGAGGCCTACCAGCATGGAGGCCAGCGTCGACTTTCCGCAGCCGGATTCCCCCACGATGCCGACGGTTTCGCCCCGGCCGATGGCGAAGTCCACGCCATTGACCGCCTTGACGATGTTGGGATGGAACAACCGCCCGGTGCGCGCACGGTGGTGGACATGGACGTCCTTCAGTTCAATGACCGGCTTTCCGGTTGAAACACTCATCTGGCATCTTCCTTACGGTGGCTGGCCCAGTAGTGGTCGGCGTCGCCGCCCACGGAGGTGAGGACGAGCTGCTGTTTCGGGTCAGCGTCAGGCCGCTGCGACCGTGGGGCAAAGCGGTCACCCGGTGCGAAGTCCTGCGGTGATGGCACCGTGCCGGGAATCTGGTGGAGCCGGGCGGCGTCGGCTTCAATGGAGAGCACCGCGCCGAGCAGCCCGCGGGTGTATTCATGCTTCGGATTCTGCAGCAGTTCCGAGGCGCGGGCGCTTTCCACCACCTGTCCGGCGTACATGACGGTGATGCGGTGTGCGAGGGACGCGACCAGGGCCAGGTCGTGGCTGACGAACACCATGGCGAAGCCGAGTTGCTCGCGCAGCTCGTTCAGCAGGTCAACAACCTGTCGCTGCACCGTCACGTCCAGCGCGGTGGTGGGTTCATCGGCCACGACGATCTTGGGGGAGCGGGACAGGGCCATGGCGATCAGTACGCGCTGGCGCTGGCCGCCCGAGAGCTCGTGCGGGTAGCTGGCGAGGGTTCGGAGGGGATCCAGTTTCACCATCTCCAGCAGCTCCGCGGGGGTCCTGCGCCCGCCGCGGCGGGTCAGCTGCGCCATCTGGTCCTTGATCTTCATGGACGGGTTCAGCGAGCTGAGCGCGTCCTGATAGACCATCGCTATCTGTTCCCCGCGCAGGCCCTGGTAGGCCTTGGCGTTGCTGGAGCCGGCGGCCGGGTCCAGCAGTTCCTTCCCGTCGAACCTGATGGAGCCGCTGATCCGGGCGGTTTTGGGCAACAGGCCCATGACGGCCAGGGACGTGATGGATTTTCCGCAACCGGATTCCCCCACCAGGCCCATCGTTTCGCCTTCCCGGACGGAGAAGGAGACGTTGTCAACGATCGCCGTCTCGCCAAACCGGCCGGGGAAGCGGATGGACAGGTTGGTCACTTCCAGCACTGTCCGCGCCCCGTCTGGGACCTGTGGCAGGCGGTCCGTCCGGCCGGCCTCGACGGCGGCGAGCAGTTGCAGTTCGCGGTCCAGCAGGACGTGCGGGTTGGCGGCGGCGACCCTCAGGTCAGTGAGCACGCCGGACCCGTTGTAGTCCGCTGCAACCAGGTTCTCTTCGGGAGCGGCGCGTACGCCGTCCAATTCGTGCGCTTCGATGACGGACGGCTGGGCGACAGACGTTGCCACCTCAGTGTCAACGGCGGCACCCGCGACGACTGCCGCGGAGCCGTCGTCGTCCTTCACCAGGGGGGCCCGGCGCAGTTTCGGGTTCACCATGGCATCGGTGAGTCCTTCGGCGAGGATGTTCAGCGCCAGGACGGTGAGCAGGATGGTGAGGCCGGCGAAGGTGGTGGCCCACCAGCCGCCGGACAGGACCAGGTTGCGGCCGTAGGAGATCACGTTGCCCCAGGACGGGGCGGGATCCTGCACGCCGGCGCCCAGGAAGGAAAGGGACGCCTCCAGGATGATGGCGTCAGCGACCATGACCGTGGCGAAAACCAGGACCGGGGCCGCGGTGTTGCGCACGATGTGCCGGAGCAGGATGTGGAAGCGGCCGGCACCGATGACCCGTTCGGCCCGGACATAGTCCTCACCGTACTGGGCCAGCACATTGGCACGGACTACCCTGGCGAGCTGGGGCGTGTAGATGATGGCAATGGCCACGATGATGGTGGGCACAGAGTTGCCGAAGGCCGCCAGCAGCACCGCTGCCAGGGCGATTCCCGGGAAGGCCATCAGGATGTCCATGACGCGCATCAGGAGCTCGTTGACGGCCTTGCTGGATGTGGCGGCCAGGGAGCCGAGAAGAGCGCCGGCCAGCACGGCCAGGCCAACCGCTCCCAAACCGATCAGCAGGGAGGACCTGGATCCGTAGAGCAATCGTGAGAAGATGTCCCGGCCCAGACGGTCGGTACCGAAGAAGTGCTCTGCGCCGGGGGGTGTGGCCGGTATGAAGGTCTCCAACGGATCGTGCGGCGCCAGGACAGGGGCGAGAATGGCCGCGAGGGCGATCACCACGAGGAAGGTGAGAGCCAGCCGGGAGCTCCAGGGCAGGGCACGGAAGCGGACGCCGGGGGCGCTCAGACGTTCAGCGAGTTTGCTGCGCATGGGTCACACGGTCCTGATTCGGGGGTTGATAAGCAGGTAGAGAAGGTCCACGACGATGTTCACCAGGACGAAGGTGACGGAAATGGTGAGGACCACGCCCTGCACCAGGTTGACGTCCAGGTTGGTGATGCCGTTGAGGATCAGCTGACCCATGCCGGGCAGGGCGAAGATCATCTCGATGACGACTGCGCCGCCCAGCAGGTAGCCGATGCGTAGTCCCAGCACTGTCACCGGGGTGACCAGCGCGTTGCGGAGCACGTTCCTGGATACCACTTCACGGTAGGGAACGCCGTTGCCGATCGCGGTGCGGACGTAGTCCCGATCCAGCTCCTCCACCATGGAGGTGCGGACCACCCTAATGAGGGATGCTGACACGGGGATTCCGAGGGCGAGGGCCGGCAGGGCCATGGAGTTCAGCCATCCGCCGAAGCCCGACTCCGGCGTGGCAATGCCGCCGGAGGGGAACAACGGGGTGGAGCCAAGGGCGAACCACTGGATCAGCAGGATGCCGAGCCAGAATGAGGGGGTTGCCACGGCAGCGATGGAGAACACCCGCACCAGCTGGTCGGGCCACCTGTCACGGTACAGGGCGCCGATGACGCCAAAGACCAGGGAGACCACGACGGCGATGATGACGCCCAGGAAGGTCAACTGCAGGGTCAGGGGAAACGCGGAACCGATCATTCCCGCAACTGATTTGGCCGGGGGAGTGGTTACCCCCAGATCAAATTGCAGCAGCTTGCCCAGGAAGCGGACGTACTGCAGCGGCAGCGGATCGTTCAGGCCGTTGGCCTGGCGGTACTGGTCCTTGGCTTCCTCGCTGGCACCTTCGCCCAGGGCGCTGCTCGCCTGGTCACCGGGAGCGGCCTGCAGGACAAGGAACACGAGCAGGGTGATGCCCAAAATCATCAGGGGCAGTGCTGCGAGCCTTCGGCCCAGCAGGCGCAATAACGTGGTCAATGTCGTCTCCGATTGCTTCGGCTAGGAGGTGCGGCCCACGCCAATGAAGGAAACCCCGGTGGTGGGAAGGGGCTTGAAGCCGTTGAGCTTGCGGGGGTCCCACGCACTGGGAAGCTGGCGGTGGAACAGCGGGTACAGGGGGACTTCCTCCGAAACGAGGTCCACGATCTGGCCGGTGAGCTTTTTGGCCTCATCGCCGGAGGACTGCCCGGCCCTGGACATGAGATCCACCAGCTCGGCGCGTTCCGGGGTGTCACCCCAGAACGCGCGGTTTTTCATCCAGGTGTCCCCGGCGTAGAACCAGCTCAGCAGCAGGTCGGCGTCGTTGCCGAAGACCGACGGGTCGCCGGGCGCGGCGACGACGGTGTAGTCGGCCTTGGCGACGCGGTCCGTGTACAGGGCACCGGACTGCAGGTTCTTCAAGGTGACCTTCACGCCGGGGATCTTGTTCCAGGATTCCAGCATCAGGGGGGCGACGTCCTTGACCCAGGCGGTGTCAGTCGTTAGCAGTTCGAACTCCAGGTTGGTGACACCTGCCTGCTTGAGCAGGTCCGCGGCCTTGTTGGCGTCATAGCCATACACGTTCTTGGCCTTGACGTAGTCCGGGTGGCCCTCCTGGAAGTAGGAGCTGGCCGGCTTGGCGTTGCC